>CALZJC010000049.1 GCA_945787525.1 Thermoanaerobaculia bacterium
GTGGCCAGGGCGTTGTCGAGCACGTGCGGGTTGTATCGCGGATCGGTCAGCGACGGGTCGAGTCGAAACGCCTCGCGGTAGCGGCGCAGGGCCCGGCTGCGGTTGCCGGCGGCCTGCAGCAGGGTGCCGAGCTGATAGTGGCCCCAGGCGTGTCCCGGGTGCTCTTTGAGCATCGTCTTCAGCAGGCGCCGGGCCTCGCGTGGCCGCTCGGCGGCCAGCAGCAGGGCGAGGTTGAAGGGCGGCTCAGGGCGGCCGGGCTCGAGCTCCATCGCCCGGCGATAGGCCTCCTCGGCCTCCTGCAGCTGACCCGTTTCGGCCAGCAGGTTGCCGAGGTCGTTGAGGGCACCGGCACTGGCGGGCCGTTCCGCGACGAGCTCGCGCTGGGCGGTGACGGCCTGGGTCAGCTGGGCGATGGGCGCCGCGCCGAGCAGCAGGGGGGCGGCGATCAGCGCGGCCGCCAGGCGGAAGTAGGTCTTCTCTCTAGCCACGATCGGTGTCTTCTGGCGCCGGCAGGCGCGTGGGCCGAATCGGTTTGGCCTTCAGCTTCACTTCACCGTCCTCGGTCGCGACCCTGAATGTGACCTCGTCGCAGCCGCTGCGCTCGCGGATGACGGCCATCTGGCCGAGCAGATAGTCGTGGAAGCTCTCGAAGTTGGACTGAGCGGTCGGCGTGTCATCGTCGTATAGCTCGCGGTAAAGCGCCTGGATCGCCTCCGGCGGAGGCGCTTCGCCAACGACTATTCCCGTATACGGATCGTAGCGCCGCTCTGTCGTCGGGACCAGCCGGGCGGATGTCCCTGCCGCTCCCTCTTCGCGCTCGCGCAGCCGCCGATTGAACAGCTCGTTGAGCGCATTGAAGCGAGCTTCGAGCGTGTTGACCCGAAAGCGGTCGGCGAGGGCCCGGATCGGCTTCGAGCGGAGCCTGCGGATCTGTTGCCGCACGGCCTCTCGGGAATCCTCCGGCGGCACGTTCAGACCGCCGTTGAAGAAGCGCTCGAAATCGATCTTGAGCTGCTGAATGTCCCTGTCGAGCCGTTCGATGGACGCCTGGATCTGCACCTGCCTCGGCCTGCCTTTTCCGTCAAACCTCTACTACGATGGCCAACCTGTCTGCTGCCGCGGCGCCGCAGGGCGACGCGCAGGCTAGAATCCTCGAGAAAAGTCCCATGTCCGTCGCTCGCACCGACCCCCGCCGCCGCTTGCCTTCGGTAGACACTCTCCTGCAGGAGAGCCTGCTCGAAGAGTCGGCGGCATTATACGGAAGGCAGTTGGTGAAGCAGCGGGCGCGGCAGGAGCTCGCCCGATTGCGCCGCCGTCTCGCTGACGGCGGCGAGGTCGGAGAGCGGCCGGTGGAGCGGATCGTCACCGCGGTGCGCGAGGGCCTGGAGCGCGACCTCGGGGACAGTCTGCGGCGGGTGCTCAACGCCACCGGCATTTTCGTGCACACGAATCTGGGCCGCTCGCCGCTGCCCCGGCAGGTGGTCGACGAGCTGCCGGGTCTGCTCGACGCCTACTGCGACCTGGAGATGGACCTCGCCGAGGGACGGCGCGGCGATCGCAACCGGCGCGCCGAGCGGCTGCTGGTGTCTCTCACCGGCGCCGAGGCCGCCCTGGTTGTCAACAACAACGCTGCCGCTCTGGTGCTGGTGCTCGCCTGTCTGGCCCGGGACCGGCAGGTGGTGATCTCCCGAGGCGAGCTGGTGGAGATCGGTGGCTCGTTCCGTATCCCGGACATCCTGGCCGCCGCCGGCACTCATCTGGTCGAGGTCGGCACGACCAACCGAACACGCAGCGAGGACTACGAGGCGGCGCTGGGCCCGGAGACCGGGCTGCTGCTCAAGGTCCATCCCAGCAACTACCGCATCCGTGGCTTCGTCGAGGAGGTCGATGCGGCGGCACTCGCCGAGCTGGGCCGCCGTCACCAGGTGCCGGTCCTGGTCGATGAAGGCAGCGGGCTGCTGCGGCCGTCGGCGCTGCCGCAGCTGAAGGATCACGCGAGCCTCAGCGAGCTGATGGCCGCGGGCTGTCACCTGGCCTGCGGCAGCGGCGACAAACTGCTCGGCGGTCCGCAGGCCGGGCTGCTGGTGGGCCTCGCCGACATTATCGGACGCTGCCGTCGGCACCCGCTGTACCGGGCTCTGCGGCCGGGCAGGACCGAGTTGGCGGTGCTCGAGCGGGTGCTGCGGCGTCATCTCGCCGGCCAGGCGATGCCGCTCGAGCGGCTGTGGACCGACGCCGCCGGGCACGACGCCCGTCTGCGCAGCGTGGCCGCCGACCTAGGCGCCGAGATCGTGCCCGCCGACGCCTACATCGGCGGCGGCGCCGCGCCGGACCGGCCGATCACCGGCCAGGCGCTGGCTCTCGCCGGCGGCGAGCGGCTGTTCGAGGGCTTGCGCCGGGGCACGCCGGCGGTGGTCGGCTATGTGCGCGCGGATCACGTGAGCCTCGACCTGCGCACGATAGATCCGGCCGACGATGGCGAGCTGGTCGCCGCCGTCCAGGCGGCGCTCACCGCTCGGCCGATCTAGGGATCCGTCTTGGCCACCGGCCGCATCCTTCTCGTCGAGGACCGGGCTTCGCTGCGCCGGATGCTCGAGCGGGCGTTGGCCGGCGAGGGCTACGAGGTGGCTGCCGCGGCCGATGGCGAGACCGCCATGGCGCAGCTCGCAGAGCGCAGCTTCGATCTCGTTGTGACCGATCTCAAGCTGCCGGGGGCCTCTGGTCTGGAAGTGCTGGCGGCGTGCCGCGCCACCCACCCTGACCTGCCGGTGGTGGTGCTGACCGCCTACGGCACGGTGCGTAGCGCCGTCGAGGCGATGCGGCTCGGCGCGTTGGACTTTCTGGAGAAGCCGGTCGACATCGACGATCTCTTCACGCTGGTCCGGTCTCTGGTGGCCGGCGACCCCGAGGACGAGGCGTTCGAGGTGCCGGGTGGTCCGGCGATCGTCGGCCGGCATCCCCGGATGCGGGCCGCCCTGCGACTGCTCGAGAAGGTGGCGCCGACCGGTTCGACCGTTTTGCTGACCGGCGAGAGCGGCACCGGCAAGGAGCTTTTCGCCCGTGCGCTGCACGCCCTCTCGAAGCGCTCCGGGGGGCCCTTCGTGGCGGTCAACTGCGCCGCCATTCCGGAGGGGCTGCTCGAGAGCGAGCTGTTTGGCCACGAGAAGGGAGCATTCACCGGTGCCCACCGCCGCCGCACCGGTCGCTTCGAGCAGGCCGCGGGAGGAACGTTGCTTCTGGACGAGGTCGGCGAGCTGACGCCGGCCGTTCAGGGCAAGGTCTTGAGGGTCCTCGAGGAGCGCAGCTTCGAGCGCGTCGGCGGCGGCAGCACCTTGACGACCGACGCCCGCCTGGTGGCGGCCACCAATCGCGATCTCGAAGCGATGGTCGGCGCGGGCAGCTTTCGCTCGGACCTCTTCTACCGGCTCGACGTCTTCCCGATCGAGCTGCCGCCGCTGCGCGAGCGGCCGAGCGACCTGCCGGCTTTGGCGCGCCATCTGCTCGAGCGGCTGGCCGCCCGCCACGACGGGATGCCGCTCAAACTCGACGACGATGCGCACGAGCTTCTGGCGGCGCAGAGCTGGCTGGGCAACGTGCGCCAACTCGCCAACCTGCTGGAACGCGCGGTCATCCTGAGCGAGCGGCCGCGGTTGACCGCCGCCGACCTGCGACCTTTGCTGGCGCCGGCGGTGGCCGATGACGAGCGCCAGCAGCTGCGCCGCGCCCTCGAGAAGACCGACGGTGACAAGCGCCGCGCCGCCGAGCTGCTGGGGGTCAGCTATCGAACCGTGCTGCGCCGGGTGGCGGAGTACGACCTCGGTGGCTTTCCCCGGTACCGGGACTAGCCTGACCGGCGGCGGTCAGCCGCTCTTGAGATCGACCACCGATTCGAGTTGCCAACGGCGATAATGCGCTTCGCCGGGAAGGCCCGCCAAGCCCGTCTGAGCCGGGGCTTCTGGAAGGCGGTCCTCGAGGCGCGGACGCGGTGGCGCCAGGTAGTCGGGGTCCGGCCATTCGGCCCGCGTCACGACGGTCAGCCGGACCAGCCCCGGGGTAGCCGAGCGCCGGGCCCAGCGCGCCTCGCTCTCGTCGTCGGCGGGATCGTTGTAGAGCCATTCGTCGGCGCCGGGGTCTTCCGGGTCGGCGGCCACCCGGCCGTCGCCGTCGGTATCGACGCCGAGGGCGACCTGCAGGTCGACGACGTTCTCCGCCAGGTCGACGGAGAGGCTGGCCCCGGTGCCGCCCCAGGGCCGGTCGGTGCCGGGCACGAATCTGGCCATGCTCAGTTGCGGTCGCGGCGTGGAGGTCGGGTCGCCGGGGGCCGAGAACGCCTCGCGGACGTAGAAGCGGTACTCCTCGAGAATGCCGACGAAGGCGGCGCCGCGCAGCGCGGCGGCCGGTCCGGCGCCGGTGAGGGCCGCCGGCACTCCGGCGCTGTCGAAGCTCAGAGCGACCCTGGTGACGCGGTCGCCTTGACGGCCGATGGCGGCGCTCTCGACGGCGCTCTCGACCACCGCGAAGATCGATTCGTCGAGCTGGCTCACCAGCAGCAAAGCATCGGTACCCGACCGGCGCGCCTCGAGAATGGCGGTGAACTCGGCCAGGTCCTGGGCGACCCCGGTCTGGGGGCTGGGGTCGTGGATCTCGATCACGCCCGTGGCCGATGCGCCGGCTCCTCCCAGGCGCAGACCGCCGTCTGCCGGGCCGGCCCGGAAAAGCGGCGTCGAGAAGACGCCGCGCACGGTCAGGACGTCGGTCCCGGCGACGATTCGCGGTGAGCCGGCACCGCCGATGCGGGTGTCCGGCGCGACGTTGCTCTCGACATCGATCGCCAGGCTGTGGGGCAGGCCGCCGCGGCCCGCCATGCGCACCAGGCGGACCATGTCGTGCTGCGCGCTGCGCAGGACCTCTCGGCGGTGCGCGGTGTCGCTGCGGTTCCGGGCCAGGCGATAGTTGAGGTTGAAGATGAAGAGGACGCCCAGGAGGATGGCGATGAAGACGGTCAGCGAGACGACCACCTCGGCCAGGCTGTAGCCGGCGCCGCTGCGTCGGTGCCGCACGCTGCCCTCAACCGGCAATGGCGTCGGCCGGGAAGCTGATGACGGCACGGGTGCCGCCGTTCTCCCGGTCCTCGAGTCGCAGGGTGCCGCCATGCAGGCCGACGATCCGGTGCGCCAGCGACAGGCCCAGCCCGACGCCGTCGGGGCGACCGGTTACAAACGGCTGAAAAAGACGTTCGCGGACCTCCGGCGGCAGGCCGCCACCGCGATCTTCGACGACGATCGCCAGCTTCTCCTCCTGGCGCTCGACGCGGCAGACGACCGCCACCGGGTCGCGCCCCTCGCGCTCCGCCCGCACCGCGTTGTGCAACAGGTTCTTGAGCGCTCGTTCGAGCAACGCGGCGTCACCGCGGATGCGGGCCGAGCCCAGGTCGCCGGCTTCGACCTGCACTGCCCCTTCGCCGAGGGCCGGATCGGCGGCCGCGCGGCGCGCCAGAGCGTTCAGCTCGACCGGCTCGACCCGCGCGCTCTCGGGACTGGCGAAGGTCAGGAAGTCCTCTACGACGCGAACGAGGTGGTCGCTCTCGCGCCGCATCTCGTCGAGATAGTCGGCGAGAGTGCCGTCCTCCGGCCGGCGCTCTACCAGGGTCAGGTAGCCGCGCAGGGTGGCGAGACCGTTGCGCAACTCGTGCGCCACGCCCGCGGCCAGCTCGCCGAGCTGGGCCAGGCCCTCCGCCAGGCGCTCCTCGGCCGCCTGGCGCCGCACCTCGGTCAGGTCCACGAACAGGACAAGAAAGCCGCGCACCGCGCCGTCGTCTCGCCGCAGGGCATGCACAGTCAGGCCCAGGGTGCGGCGCCCGCCGGCGGTGCGCACGTCGGTTTCCTGGCGGGCGGCGCCCTGACCGCTGGCGGCCGCCGAGCGCAGGATCTCGAGCAGCTCGGGATGGCGGGCCAGCGCCGCCTCGACGGGTGACCCGACCGCGGGCTCTTCCACTTCGAGCAGCTCGCGGCCCATGGCGTTGAGGGCCAGCACCCCGGACTCGCGGTCGAGCAGCAAGAGCCCCGACTCCAGGCTTGGCGCCAGGGTGCGCTGCAGGGTCTCGATCTCGGCTTCCACCGGCGTCTGTCTGCCGGCCAGGGCACTCACCGCGCGCTCGAACGTGCCGACCAGAAAGGCGATCTCGTCATCGCCCTCGGGCTCCGGCGACTCCACCCGGCGGGCCTGCTCGAGCAGGGTGTCGAACGGTCGCAGGAGATAGCGCAGAAAGAGGAAGACCAGGGCCACCACCGCCAGATTGAGTGGCAGCGCGACCCAGGTCAGTATGCGCAGCCCACCGAGCTGGCGCGCCAGATCATCGGCGGCCAGGTCGACTCGCAGAGTCAGATCGCGACCGCCGCGGCGCAGCGGCGCGAAGCCCGCGACGGCGTCCGGCACCGCGGCGCCGGGTCCCACCGCCGCCGGCTCGGTCGGGCGGCCGCCCAGCGGCGCCAGGGCATCCTGCCCCTCGAACCGACCAAGGCCGGCGACCAGGCGGCCGTCGGAGTCGATGACCGCAACGCGGCGCGCCTGCGGCGCGGCCGAGCGCAGCGACGCCATGGACAGGGTGGGAGAGTCGGCCAGCCGTTGGGCCAGCTGCCAGGCCAGACGGCGCGCCTCGCCCTGCCGTTCCTGGCGCAGCGACTCGATGCCGTTGCGGTAGGCGATCAGGCTGAAAGCCGAGAGCAGGACCAGCGCCAGCATGGCCAGCGGTACGAGCAGCAGGACCTCCCGGCGGAGACCCAACCGCGGCCATCGCCAGCGCTTCATAGGAGACCCGCGTAGGCGGCTACCAGTTGGTCGCCGATGAAGAGCGCGACCAGGGCACCGACCGTCAGGAAGAGACCGAAGGGCAGCCGGACCTTGAGCTCGAGCCGGAGCGCCGGGAACAGGGACTCGCCGGCCAGGATCGCTCGGCCGGCGCCGCCCAGGAGCAGCACCAGACCGCCGATGGCGCCGGCCACCGTGGCCACCGCGAAGCTCACCAACATGCCCTGCCAGCCGAGAAACGCCCCGATCATCGCCAGCATGTTGACGTCGCCCAGGCCCATCCCCTCCTTGTCGAACAACCAGAACCAGAAGTTGATCAGCAGGATCAGCAGCCCGGCGCCGACGAGAACGCCGAGGACGGCGTCGAGAAAGGCGGTGCGCGGCAGCCAGGGCTGGGCGGCGAGCCCGACCACGATGCCCGGCAGGGTGAGGCGGTCCGGCAACAGCAGGTGATCGAAGTCGATGCCGGCCAGGACCAGCAACAGACAGCAGAGAACGGCCGATATCAGCGCCTCGACGGTAAAGCCAAAGCGCTCGGCGACGCCGACAAACAGCAGCGCGGTGGCCGCCTCGAAAGCCGGGTAGCGCCACGAGATCGGCGCGCCACAGCGGCGGCAGCGACCCCGCAGCAGGAGATAGCTGAGCACCGGCAGGTTGTCTCGCGCCCGTATGCCGCCGCCGCAGTACGGGCACCGCGAGCGCGGCAGCACGGTGGATTCACCCCGCGGCAGCCGGTGGATGACGACGTTGAGGTAGCTGCCTGTCACCAGGCCCAGCAGGGCGGCGTAGACGTCGAGCATCACTGCCGGCACGGTGGAGAGATTCTAAGGGATGTCCCGGAAGGGAGGGACGGGCCAGGGTGAAAAAGAAAAGGCGCCGCTTGCGCGGCGCCTTTGTGAGTTGCCTCGATCCAGTGTTACTGGGTCTTGGCGCCCGCCGGGTAGCGGATGAAGAAGCCATCCGCCCAGACGATGTCCTGGTCGTACTTGGTGGCGTTGAACGGACCCATGTTGTAGGTGCCCGTGCAGCCGGACGTGGTGCCTCCGTCGCGGCCCTCACTGCAGATGCCGATGACCTGCGAGCTGAGCACGTTGCCGCTCCAGCGGTAGTCGAACGCGTTGCCCCAGCCGTCGTTGACCGGAACCTCCTGGATGTAGAACATCGAGGTGCTCGAGAACAGCGTGGTCAACAGATTCGCCGCGGACACCGAGGTGGCCAGACCGCCCGAGTAGTCGTAGGTGTTCGCGGTACCGGCCGCGGCTGCGCCAACCTGGTCGGTCAGCCACGAGAACCAAGCGCCGCCCACGGCGCGGATGTCGCCGACGGTCCGCTTCTGCTTGGCCTTCTGCAGCGCGTCGAGCAGGTTCGGGATCAGGATGGCGGCGATGATGCCGATGATGGCGACCACGATCAAGAGCTCGATGAGCGTGAAGCCCTTCTGACCCCGGCGCCGGTGGATTGCGTTGAACATTATCTACTCCTCCTCGTGTTGGGTTGTGTCCTGGCAGGACGTCGCATTTCCGGCGCTCGATAGAGCAGGAGTCGTGCCAGCTCGAAAAGCCATGCAGAATAGGGCTTTCCCGCAGGGCCGACCCACGGCGTGGGACAAAAATTGACAGTCGGCAGACGCCGCCTGTCAATCGCCGGTCAACCGACCAGGCGCTCGACGGCCTGAATGTAGAGCGCCACCCCGTCGACAAAGCCGGGCAGGCCGATGCGCTCGTTGGTGGCGTCGACGCGAAATGTGTCCGTGGTGAAGATGAGAAATGGCGAGAAGCCGTAGGAGGGAATGCCGGCGGCGCGAAAGAAGCGCGAGTCGGTGGCGTTCCAGGGCAGGAAATAGGGGCCCACGAGGGCGTTGGGGTAGGCCTCCTCGAGGGCCTCGATGAGGCCGGTGTAGGCCGGGTGGTCCAGCGGGCTGCCTTGCGCCGAACCGCGGGCGGGCAGCACCGTCAGTGCCAGTCCGTGGGTGACCCAGCCGGGCAGCAGCTCGGGGAGCGCGCTGTCGAGCTCGACGCCGGGCAGCAGCCGCAGGACCAGCTTCATGCGATAGCCGCCGCCGGGGTCTTCCTGGACCGGCAGCGGCACCACCTCGTTGCGCAGCATGGCGTCCAGGTACGGCGGCAGCTCGGCAGCCCGCGCCGGGTGGTCGACGGTCGCGGCCAGATCGGCGAGCCGCCGGCGGTAGCCGCGGTGCTGCCGCGATGGCGCGTAGTGATCGGCAAAGGTTGCCACCTCGGCTGTCAGGGTCGCATCGGCAGATCCCCGGTGCTCCTCGAGATACTCGAACAGTGTCTCCAGGGGCTCGCGCCGCTGGGAGCAGACCCACGCTTCGGCGATCCGCTTGTGGGCGAACTCGACGCCCCAGTACTTGATCTTCTCGCGGGTCACCGGCTCGACGATGCCGCCTTCGGTGAGCACTGCCCAGAATCGGCCCACCAGCTCAGGGTGGCGAGCCAGCACCCAACGGGTGCCCAGCTCGCTGCCCACCTCTTCGGAGCCGGTGGCGAGAAAGATCACCGAACGCTCGGGCTGTCTGCCGCTGGCGACCAGGGCGAGCAGGGCCTGGACCTGGGCCACGCTGACGCTCTTCATGTCGAAGGCGCCGCGGCCCCAGAGATGCGGCGGGTCGATGACCCCGGCGAAAGGCGGGTGCTTCCACTCGTCGGTATCCTCGGCGGGATAGACGTCGATGTGGTTGTGCAGCACCAGGGCTTCCTTCCTTCGTCCTTCGAGGATCGCCCACAGGTTGGCGCCGCGCTCGCCGAGGCGCTCGATGTGGGTCTCCAGGCCGGCCGCTTCGAGCTGTTGGGCGAGAAAGCGGGCGCCGGCCAGCTCGCTGCCGGTCGTGGGCGAGGTGTCGACCCGCACGTACTCCTGGAGCATCCTCACTTCGGGCAGCGCCGCCCACTCGACCTCGGTCCAGGACCGATCCAGGTTGAGGATGGCGACCCGGCGGGCGATCCAGGCGCCGACGACGAGCAGCAGCATCAGCGCCGCCGTCGCGGCGGCCGTCCCGAGGCGGATCTTGCGGCGACGAGCGGGGTCGACGCCGCGAAAGGGCCGCAGGACGCGAAGCAACATGGACGCGGGATGTTAGCAGCCCGTGGTGGCCTGCACGACGGCTGCCGGACGCCGATTCGGTGGACGCCAACGCCGTGCCGGACCACGGTCGACGGCATCTTGTAGAGTTTTGGCCGTCGTGGAAGGCGCCTCCGATCCCAGATCGCCCGGTCGCGCCGGCGCCCCCTGGTGGCTGCTGGCTGCCGGCGCCGCCGTCTGTGTGGGCTATCTGGCGGTCGAGCGCCGCGTCCTCGGGGGTGGCAGCGGCTTTCCTCTCGACGACAGCTGGATCCACCTCGCCTTTGCCCGCAATCTCGCCGCCGGTTACGGACTGTCGCTCAACCCGGGCGAGTTGATCACCGGCTCCACCGCGCCGCTGTGGACCGCTCTGCTGTCGATCCTGCTGCTGCTGCCCGGTTCGCCGGCCTTCTGGGTCAAGCTGCTGGGCGGCGCCCTGTATCTGGCAGGCGCCGACGCGACCTACCGGTTGGCCCGCCAGCTGGAGCTGACGCCGGGTCTGTCGGCCCTGGCCACCGGCCTCAGCCTGGGCACGGGCTGGTTGATCTGGTCGGCGCTGTCGGGTCTCGAGATCCCGCTCTTCGTGGTGCTCAGCCTGTGGGGCGTTCTGCTGCACCTGCGCGAGCGCCGCTCTTCTGGACGCCTGCCCCTGTCGATGGCGGTGCTCGCCGCTGCCGCTCTCGCCCGGCCCGAGGGTCTGCTGCTCCTGCTCCTGGCGGTGGTCGATCGCCTTCCGGTGGCGGGCGCGGCGGGCTGGCGCCGTCTGCTGCCGGGCATCGGGCTGGCGCTTCTCTTGCTGCTCCCGGCAGCGGCCTTCAACCTGGCGGTGACCGGTTCGCCGCTGCCGACCACATTCGCCGCCAAGGCCGGCGGCAGCCGCGACTGGCTGCCCGGTCTGCAGGAGCTTTTCAGTATCCTCAAGATCCTCTTCAGCGTGCAGCCGTGGTCGGTGCTGTTGGCGGCCGGAGGAGCGTTGGAGCTGGTGCGCCGCCTGGGCACGCCACGCGACCGGGGACTCCTGCCGGCCCTCTGGCTGTTCGGCCTGCCGCTGGCCTACGCCGCTCTGAGCCCACCGGGCGGAATCGTCGCCGGCAACTTCGGCCGCTACTACTTTCCGCTCTACCCGTTCCTGGCGGTGGTCGGCGTGCTGGCGCTGGCGCCGCTGGCTGGCCGGCTGCTGCCGATGCGAGGGGTGGGGCTGCGTCGCCGTGTCGCAGTGGGGGTCCTGCTGGCGCTGTTGGCATGGCCGACGCTGCTGTCGACGGTGCGCGGCTCCGGGCGCTACGCCCAGAGCGTCGCCAACGTGCAGGACAGCGACGTGGCGATGGCTCGCTGGCTGGCCGGCCGTCTGCCTCCCGAGGCCGTTCTGGCGGTCAACGACATCGGCGCCCTGGGCTATCTGCTGCCCAACCGCCTGATCGATCTGGCGGGCATCGCCAACCCCGAGCTGGCCGCCTACGTCACCGGACCGGCAGGCCGCGCCGCCGGCATCCGGCGTTTCCTCGCCGAGCGCCGGCCGGACTACCTGGTCGTCTTCCCCGCCTGGTTCCCCGATCTGGTGGCACCCGAGGGGCCGTTCGTGCCCGTCTACGGGTTGACCATCGGCGGCAACATCACCATGGGTGGTGACCGACTGGTCGTCTATTCGACGCCCTGGACCCGCCACTCGCTGGTCGAGATCTCGGTGCCCTAGAGCCCATCGGGGCCGGCCGGCAGGAGGCGTCGAGGAGTGGTTCCGCCAGGGAACGGCTCAAGCGGTTCCGTTGCCCGGCCGACGGCTACTGGGTCGGGCTCTGAGGCATCTCGGCGCGGCCGATCAGCAGCAGGTGGTTGGCCGGCGCGTAGGCGTCGGTCAGCAGCAGGCCCTCGTCGCCCTCCAGGCTCACCTCCAGCCGGCTGGCGGCCAGCCGCGCCAGAGGTGGATCGAAGACCCACTGGCGATCGAGCTCGCGGCCGCGCTCGATCAGCTTCTCCCTCGGCATCAGGGTGGGCCGCGTCGAGGCCAGCACCAGGGTGTTGCTGGAGCCGCCCACGGCGAAGGCCAACGCGTCACCGAAACGGTCGGCTACGGTGCGGAATATGGCGCGCGCGAACGGCGCGTCCATGCCGGCGGCCAGGTTGATCCCCAGAACCCCGCCGGGGTTGAGGCGCCGCTCGACGAGGTCGAAGAACTCGGCTGTCGTCAGATGAAAAGGCACCGCCATGCCGATGTAGGTGTCGCTGTAGATGTAGTCCCAGCGCTGCTCGGTGCCGGTCAGGAAGCGCCGCGCGTCGATGACGTGCGTGCGCGCCAGCGGCCCCGGTTGAAAGAAGAAGAAACGCTGGGCGATCTCGGGGATGGCGGGATCGATGTCGACGTAGTCGGCGCTCAGGTCGGGCCGCGCCTGTCGCAGATAGCGGTCGGTGGTGCCGGCCCCCATGCCCAGGACGAGCAGGCTGTCGATCTCCGGGTTGAGCAGCAATGCCGCCGCCTGCCATCGTTGGTAGGTCAGGGCCGGCTGGAGATCGTCGACGCGCAGAGAGGACTGCAGGGCGCGGTCGCCGCGCAGGAAACGGATGCCGTCCTTCTCGGTCACTTCGAGGGCCTGGTAGGCGGTCAGCTGGGTGAACAGGGTGCCGCTGTCGCGCCCCGCGCTGCCCGCGCCGCCGACGAAACCGGTGAGGGCCGCCAGTGCCGCCAGGCTGGCCGCGATGGCGGCCAGCCGCTCGCGCCGCAGCTCGCCGAGCAGGGCGACGACTGCGGTACCCGCCGTCGCCAACAACAGCAGGCCGAAGATCTGCCGCAGCTCCAGATACGGGATCAGCAGGAAGGTGCAGGCCAGGGTGCCGAACAGGCTGCCGGCGGTGGAGAGGGCGAAGAGCTTGCCGGCGGTATCGCCCAGGTAGGCCAGGTCGCGCGTCGCCAGACGGATGGCGAACGGCGAGACGGTGGCCAGCAGAACGCTGGGCGGGCCGAACAGCAACGTGGTCACCACCAGCGTGCCGGCCGGCGAGTAGCCGGTCGCCTCTGCCACCGCGCCGGCCAGCCGGACGCCGAAGGCCAGCAGCAGCACCAGGAAGGCCGCGGCGACGGCCAGCAACCTGCCGAGCAGCGCCAGGCGCGGCTCGCGGTCCGCCAGCCGGCCGCCCCAGAAGTAGCCGATGGAGAGGGCGGCGAGGAAGACGCTGATGATCGAGCCCCAGACGTAGACGCTGTTGCCGAAGAACGGCGCCAGCACCCGGCTCGAGAGGATCTCGAGGGCCATGATCACGGCGCCTGTGGCGGTGACGATGGAGTAGAAGCGGGTGGCGGAGATCGGCTTGTGGGTGGTCATGGTCTGCGCGGCGCATCATACCTAGCTGGTGAGCCTGGTGCCCGGCCGGCGACAGGAGTCGAGGAGTAGGGGTCGGGTGCCCGGGTGGGCGGGAGCGTCAACGCAGGGGGGCCGGCCGGCTTGGAGATGTGGGCGGGTTCTCCTCTGGACGCCTCGGGCAGTTCCTGGTTTGGCAGGGCGGCCCTCGGCTCCGCTCTCCTCGCGCCGGCTCGGCGGAGTCCTCCGGGTCGGTGTGCAATGCGCTCGTCGAGAGGCCGTCGGAGCAACCTGCCCGCATCTCTGGCGCCGGCCTCCGGTGGTGGCTACTCGAC
>CALZJC010000050.1 GCA_945787525.1 Thermoanaerobaculia bacterium
TGATTCTAGCCTGCCCTTCTCACCTGCACGACGGGGCCGCCCGCTCAGTTCCACGAAGCGAAGCCGTCGAGGTCGACCGATCCGCTGGTGTCGTCGAGGCTGCCGTCGACGACCCCCCACTCGATCGTGTCGACCCGCCGGCTGCCGTTGGTGAGACCCGCCAGGCCGCCGGCGAGCGCGCCGTCGAGGGTGAGCGACAGCGAGCCGTTGCCGGCGCCAGCTTTCCAGGCGAGCCTCAGATGGCGCCAGCCGGCCGGGATGGCCACCTCCTGGCCGCCCGGGGTCACGTCGAAAGTGCCGTCATCGCGGCGGCTCTCGAGCAGGGCCTCGATGCCGCTCGCGCCGTCCGACTGCAGCACCAGGCGGAAGCTCACGCCGGCGCCGGTCGAGCTGGCGACGAAGTGCTCCAGTCGGTCGGTCGCTCCCAGCGTCAGGTCGTCCAGACGCAGGTGGAAGTCGGCCACGTAGGTGGACTCGGCCTGCGGCGAGGTGTCGCTCAGCGAAGAGAACGGCGTCAAGAGGGAATCGATCTCGAGCGTCAGGTCGGCGCTGGTGAAGAAACCTTCACCCAGCTCGATCGACTCACCGGCGCGCAGAGTGGCGCCCGGCGAGACCACCTCGACGCCGGCGGCGGAGATCTCCCGGCAGGCCTCGTGGGTCCCCTGGAGAGTCGCCGGGGGAGGCTCTAAGACCCGGGCGTCCGGCGATGAGCAGCTCGTGCCGGCCTTGGCCTCGAGCCCTCTCGTGCCCAGCCGCGCCGAACCGGACAGCACCTCGAGCGAGCCCTGCCGGTTCGAGCTCCAGCGCGAGACGTCGCCCGATTCGAAGCCGTCGGTGAAGATGGCCTGCGCGCTGGCCGGCGGCAGCGCCGCCAGCTCGGCGGCCGACAGCGCCCGGTCGTAGATCCTGACGTCGTCGATCCGGCCGCGCCAAGGCTTGCCGGTCGCTTCGGTCGGGTTGCCGCCGATCCACACCGGCACGCTCGGGTTCTGGCTCAGGTCACCGGTCTTGCCGGTGCTGCCGACGGAGACCCCGTCGAGGAAGAGCGCCATGTTCGAACCGTCGTAGACCGCAGCGACGTGCAGCCACTGGTTCTCCGGCAGGTCGCCGCTCGAGGCGATGAGCGTCGTCGTGACGCCGCCGGTCTTGAGGCGGAAGCGTAGGCGGCTCCCGCCGCCGCCCGAGATGGTGCTCAGCATGAAGTAGTGATCGCCCTCGTCGGTGCCGGTGGACTTCGAGAGGACGCGGCAGTCGTTGGCCGAGCAGTTGGCCAGGTTCTCCGCGTAGATCCAGGCGGCCAGTGTGAGCGCCGAGCCCGAGACGTCGAAGGTGCCGGCCTCGACATGGTCGTCGACGCCGTCGAAGGAGAGGGCGGGGTCGGTCAGCCAGTGGGGTCCGGCGGTCAGGAAGCCGGTGTGGCCGTTGCCCGATGCGTCGATGGCGACCGTGCCGGAGCCCTCGTCGAACGGCCACCAGGCGACCAGCCCGGCGGTCGGGTCACCGGCGCCGAGCTCGAAGGTGGCCGTCGTGCCGGGCGCGATCGGGTTGCCGGCCAGATCCTGGACGTTGTTGACGGTCAGCGTGTATTCGACAGCGGATGAGAGCGCCGATGTCGTAAGCGTGACCGCTTGCTGGTTGGCCGCCAGCCCGGCGGCGCTCACCGTGACCCCGTCGGAGATCGAGTAGTTGGCGGAGTTGCCGGCGGTCGCCGCGTCCAGCGGCTCGCTGAAGTCCACCTCGACCTGTGTCGGCGGTCCGGGGGCGTCTGCCGAGACGATCGTCGGCGGGGTGGTGTCGATGGTCGGTCCGTCGTCGATCGCCAGGTTCTCGTAGATGACCAGGCTGCGCTTCGACCAGCCGACCGAGACGACGTCGAGATCCCGGTCCAGGTCCAGGTCGACCAGCACCGTGCCATCGTGGTGGTCCACCGCCGCCGAGCTGCCGCTGTCGATCACGTGGGTCGTCCAGCCCAGGCCGGTGCCGTCGTTCTCGTACAGGGAGACCTCGCCATTGCCCATGTGGGCGCCGCCGACCACGTCGATGTCGCCGTCACCGTCGACGTCGCCCACGTCGACGCTGAAGTAGTCGAAATCGGAGGCGATCGCGTGCTCGGTCCAGGTGCCGCCGGCACCGTCGTTCTCGCCCCAGACCAGCGCCGAGCCGAACTCGACGCCGATGACGACGTCCAGATCGTCGTCGCCGTCGAGGTCGGCGAGCGCCACCCGGTCGGGCACGCCGCCGCCGCTCAAACTGATGCCGCTCTGGGTCGAGAAGGCACCACCCGCGTCCTGCCGCAGCCAGCTGGTGCCCAGGTGGATGTCGACGTCGCCGTCCAGGTCGATGTCGCCGGTGGGCACCTGCTCCTGGTTGGTGCTGGCGCTGAGCACGGTCAGCGGCCAGGCGGCGGCGGTGGGGTCGTCCGGCACCGACAGCATGGCGGTGCCGGAGCCGCCGTTGTGCCAGGAGAGCACGACCTCTTCCTGGCCGCCGACGATCAGCTGGTAGAGACTGACGCCCTGCAGAAAGTCGCCGCCGGTGGCGGTGTTGGTGATGTCGAAGCCGCTGAAGCCGCCCGCGCCGTCATTGCGGGCCCAGGAGAAATCCTCGCCGCCGGGCTTGCCGTCGGTGCCCAGGAGGTCCAGGTCACCGTCGTTGTCGAGATCGTGCAGCAGGGCCACGTTGTTGAGCTGCGGAGTGTCGAGCGGGCCGCTGATGGCGTTGCGCGTCCAGACGCCGCCGAGGGCGCCCGGGTTGGGGTACCACCAGCCGCCCACCGCCAGGTCCGGCAGGCCGTCGCCGTTCAGGTCGCCGGCGTCGACGAAGACCGAGTTCCAGGGCAGCGAGGTCTCGAGGATGTGGCGCTGCCAGCTGCCCAGCGCCAGCGGCGTCGTCTGGTTCTCCCACATCTCGACCACCGCGGAGTTGGGCGCCCCGTCGTTCCAGTTGGCGCCGAAGATGTCGAGATCGCCGTCGCCGCCGATGTCGCCGACCCGCAGGTTGTGCGAGCCGGAATCGGCCACCACCTGCTGCGACCAGGCGGTGCCCTGGCCGTCGTTGAAGTAGATCGACACCTCGTCTGGGTTGGACGACTGGTGCATCTCGGCGGTCACCAGGTCCAGATCGCCGTCGTGGTCCATGTCGGCGGCCTTGAAGGTGTGGAGGTAGGTGACCGAGGGGTCGATCGGGTGCTCGATCCAGGGTCCGGCGACCGGATCGATGGCGTCGTACCAGGAGAGGCGGCCGGCGCTCTCGGAGGGCGCCAGCACGACGTCGAGGTCGCCGTTGCCGTCGATGTCGGCGATGGTGACCCCCACGTCGGAAGCCCAGTTGGTGTCGATGGTGCGCGAAGTCCAGGTGGCCGGGCTCTGCTGCTCGAGCCAGAAGCCGTTGTGGGCGACGTCCAGGTCGCCGTCGCCGTCGAGGTCGCCGAGGGCCGTGCCTTCGCCGGGGCCAGCGGGCAGCGACACCCGGGTCCAGGTAATGGGTGGCCCCGGGTCCTGGCTCCAGAACGACGTGTCGCTGCCGTTCTTCCTGCGCGAGATGACGTCGAGGTCGCCGTCGGGCTCCATGTCGCCCAGTTCGACGTCGTGGTGATCGGCACCGGCCGCGCCGATGGTGTGCTCCGTCCAGGGGGTCGTCCGGGGGTCGCCTGCCGGACGGGGATTCTCGTACCACTTGATGGCGCTCGAATCGGGGATCACCACGTCGAGATCGCCATCGCCGTCGACGTCGCCGGCCTGCATGTCGGTGGTCCACGAGCCGGCGGCGCGGATCGTGTGTTTGGTCCAGGCCGGGTACTCGTACCAGAACATGCCGTCGCCGTTCGAGCTGGCGACCACGGCGTCGAGCCGGCCGTCGCCGTCGATGTCGCCCAGGGTCTTGCAGTGGGGGTTGGCGGGGTTGCTCGGGTCGATGACGACGTGCTGGAAGGTGAGCTCCGCGGCGGCGGGCCCTGCCGCGCCGAGCGTCGCCAGGATCGCTACCGCGGTGGCGCTCAGCCGGAGTGCTTGGACTCCAACCCTCATTCCAGGAGTAGAGATACCGCAATACCCCGGCCCGCGCAGTTAGACGTTCCACGAGGGCACCGATGTGTCGCGCCCGGAAGTCTGCTGCCCTGAGCCAGCGTCCGAGGCCCCCAACCGAGTGGCCCGTCGAGCCTGGGAATCGGCCGGGAGGAGGCGAAAGGGCTCACCGTCGGAGCCGCTCATGACGCGGAAGTTACGCTACCCAGGTGGAAGGACGAGATTCCAGCAGGCGCATCTTGTCGTGGACCCACTCTGGGCGACGGCTCCGCGGCCCCCACCCGCGCCGCGCTCAGGCCGCCTGCCGGGCGCTCATCACCAGCAGCGCGCCGGTGACGTAGGCCACCAGCCACCAGCCGAAGGCGATCCGCGACCAGCGGTGGAGCCACATGGGGACCACGTCGTCACCGTTGGCCTTGCGATGGCGCCAGGCGAAGAAGGTCTCACTCAGCATCGCCGCCAGCGAGGAGAAGCCGAGCAGACCGTGGGGCGTGAACGGCCCACGGCTCGAGCCGGCGATCATGCAGGCGGTGGCGGTGACGTCGAGGACGACGCCGACGACCAGGAAGGTCAGCACGGTGGAGCTCACCCGGTGGCTGCGCTGCTCGCCGATGATGCCCACGGCGTAGGAGATCAGGGCCAGGTTCACGATGATCGTACCGGCGAGAAGAATCGGATTCATGGCTTCCTCGGCTTGGGTTCTGGGACGCGGCGGTCTATTCGAAGACCACGGTCTTGTTCTCGTAGACCAGGATCCGGTCCTCGAGATGGGCCCTGATTGCGGTGGCGAGCACGGTGCGCTCGATGTCGCGCCCCTTGCGCACCAGGTCGTCCACCGAGTCGCGGTGCGAGGCACGGGCCACCGACTGCTCGATGATCGGGCCATCGTCGAGCTCGCCGGTGGCGTAGTGGGCGGTGGCACCGACCAGCTTGACGCCCCGCCGGTAAGCTCGGCGGTAGGGGCGAGCGCCGGAGAACGCCGGCAGGAACGAGTGGTGGATGTTGATGATGCGGTTCGGGTACTGCTCGACAAAGCTCTCGCTCAGGACCTGCATGTAGCGGGCGAGCGCGATCAGGTCGATGTCGAGCGCGGCCAGCAGCTCGAGCTCGCTGCCCTCCTGCTCACGCTTGCTCTCCGGGGAGATCGGGAAATGGTGAAAATCGAGTCCGAACTGATCGGCGACCGGCCGCAGGTCCTCATGGTTGCTGATCACCATGCGGATATCGCAGTCGAGCTCGCCGGCGCGGTGGCGCAGCAGCAGGTCGTAGAGACAGTGGTCGAGCCGCGAGACGAAGATGGCCATGCGCTTGCGCCGGTCGGAGTACGACATCCGCCAGGTCATGTCGAATCGCTGGGCGACCTCGTCGATGGAGCGCTCGAGCGTGGTGCGGTCGGTGCGCAGCTCGGCGAGATCGAAGCGGATGCGCTGGAAGAACTGGCCGGCCACCGGGTCGCTGTGCTGGTCGGAGTCGAGGATGTTGACGCCGTGGCCGTAGAGCACCTGGGCCAGCGAGGCGACCAGGCCCCTGCGGTCGGGGCAGGTGACCAGCAGGGTGGCGGTGGAGATCTGCGGCGCGGTCATCGGTTGTCTCTTCCGGACCGCGAGAGTCTAGCCTGCTATCGTGCGACCGGCCGCGGCGATTCGGCTATCTTTGGCCGGACCAGCCCATGAGTCGTAGCCAGACGGTTCGGCATGTCTGAAGAGCGCCTTCGAGGTGGCGAACGGCTGACGTGGCGACGGGCCTTGCGGCGACGCCTGGACCCGGAGACCTGGCCGGGAGCGCTGCTCGTGTACTCGATCGTCGGCGCAGTCGTCTTCTTCTGGCGCCTCGGGGCCACCGGGCTCGTCTCGATGGAGGGCCTGGTGGTCGACGGGGCCCGCCAGATGCTGGAGTCGGGGCAGTGGGTGGTGCCCCGGGTGTACGGCGAGATCTACACCTACAAGCCGGCGCTGTCCTACTGGCTCGCCAGCCTCCCGCTGCGGCTCGTGGAGAGTCCTTCGGAAGCCTGGCTGCGTTTTCCCTTTGCGGCATCTGGCTTTGTCATGGGTCTGGCGGTGCTGATCCTGATCGGCCGCGCCGCGGGCTTTCGAGCCGGGCTGCTCAGTGCGATCGCTTCGACGACAGGGGTGCTGTTTCTTCAGAAGGCGAGGATGTTGGAGTTCGACAGCGCCCTGGCCGCGGGCGTCGGCGTGGCGGTGGCCGCCGCCTGCTTCAACCTGTCGGCGTCCCGGCAGAGGTGGGGAGTCTGGCTGCTCGGCTATGCCGCTCTTGCCGCCGGGTTTCTCGCCAAGGGTGTCCCGGCCCTGGCGATCTTCGGTCCCGGCATCGTGGCCGCGGCGCTGGCCAGCGGCCGCTTCGGGCGCCTCTTCGGGTGGCGCCACCTGTCGGCGGTGCTGGTCTTCGTGGCGATATCCGGCTCGTACCTCTGGTCTGCCTGGGAGGTAGCGGGCCCGGCGGCTTTCGAGCAGCCGCTCGTCGAGGCGCGGGTCAGGGGTCTCGGGCGGCTGTCGGAGGAGGACCTCGCGGCGCTGCCGGAGGCGAGTCGATTCACGACCCCGGAGGACGGCTGGCCGCAGGGTTGGCCCGGGCGGCTGAGCCGGGCAGTGGTCAAGCCGGTCATGATCTGGCTGGCCTTCCTGCCCTGGAGCATCCTGCTCCTCTTCGCCTTTCGTCGGCGCGCGGCGCCGGAGCCCGACGCTCTCCGACGCCTCGGGCGCGGCGCCGCCGGCTTTGTCGCGGCGGGCGCCCTGGTGCTGATGCTGACGCCGACCCATGAAACCAGGTACTTCCTGCCACTCAGTGTGCCGATAGGGATTCTCTGCGGCCTGACCGCGGATCGGTTGCTGGAGTGCGAGCGGCACAAGCTCCGCGGGGTGATCGGCTGCGCTATCGGCGTCGCCGCCGTCGTGGCCGTGGCGACGGTGCTCATGGCCTTCGGATTCCCCTCGCCGCCGATGCCGCAGGCGCATCGACTGGGTCTCGTCGTTGCCGGTGTCGCCGGGGGTGCCGCGAGCTTCTATCTGCTGAGGTGGCGAGGCAGGTACCGTCTCCTCCTCATCCTGGGGATCGCCGCTCTCTGTGCGATGTTGACCCAGTACCTCGGGGTCGAGCCGTACCGGGCCAGCAAGCGAAACCAGAAGCTCCAGGCGCAGGCGCTGGCTCGGCACATACCGGCCGACGCGCCCGTCTGGGTGCTGGGCCCGGCGGATGAAGCCGGCAAGCACGCGTCGCTGTTTTTCTACCTGGATCGACCGATCCGGGCGTTCCGGCCGGAGCGGGGTCTGCCCGCGGCCGGCGCGCACTGTGTCTTCACCGCGCAGGATCTCGACGAGTTGAAAGACACTCCCGACTTCAGATTCCGCGAGACGTCGCGCAGCGAACACGTCTGGTGGAGCTACCGCGTGGGTATCTGCTCCGAGGCCGGGTAGCCGACGCCGTCGAGGCTGAAGCCAAGCAAGGAGGCGATCGATGCACCTGCACCGAGAGACGCTGGAAAAGAGCACCACCGCCGACACCGACATCCTCGACCTGACCGCCGACGTCGAGGCGATCGTCGGCGCCACCGGCGCAGAGCGCGGCTGGGTGATGGTCTTCACGCCGGGCTCCACCGCCGGCGTCACCACCATCGAGTACGAGAGCGGCTGTCTGCAGGACCTGGCGCGGGCGGTCGAACAGCTGGCGCCGCGCGACGGCGACTACGCCCACAACCTGCGCTGGGGCGATGGCAACGGCTACTCGCACGTGCGCGCCGCCCTGCTGGGCCCGTCGCTGGTGCTGCCGATCCACCAGGGTCGGGTCGAGCACGGCACCTGGCAGCAGATCGTGCTGTGCGACTTCGACAACCGGCCGCGGCGGCGCCGGATCGTGGTCGAGGTGATGGAAGTCTAGGGCCGCAGCTCAGTCGCCGATGTCGACCTCGATCGCGCGCCACCTGCCGGCCCCAAAGCGCAGGACCGAGAGGCTGGCGCGGGTGAAGTGGGCCAGCAGGATGGCGAGCCAGATGTCGGTGGGTTGGAGGCCGCGCCAGGCGTCGAAGGCGGCGCACCAGGCCAGCGGCAGCGCCAGCTGCGAGATCAGCGTGATCCACATCGGGCTCTTGGTGTCGCCGGTGCCCTGCAGGGCGCCGGTGTAGCTCAACGCCACGGTCAGCAGGATGCTGGACACGCTGAGGAAGGCCAGAAACTGCTGGCCGAGGCCGAGCACGATCGGGTCGTCGAGGCCGAACAGCCCGAGCAGAAACCGCGGCACGAGCAGGAACATCAGGCCCAGCGGCACGGCGACCCGGAGGCCCACGGTGGCCGCGGCGCGGGGCGTCACCGCGGTCCGCTCGGGCCGGCCGGCGCCGAGGTTCTGGCCGGCCACCGCCGCCGCCGAGGACATCAGCGCGATCGCCGTGTGGGTGACCAGCGAGAAGAGCTGCATATAGGAGACCGCGTAGGCGGCCTGCGCCTCGGAGCTCTGGGCCAGCGAGCCTACAAAGCGCAGCAGGATCACCCCGCCGATGTTCATGGCGATGCCCTGGAAGCCGGTGGGCAGGCCGAAGCGGAAGAGCGAGGCGATGATCTTGCGGTCCGGGCGCAGATCAAGACCCCGCAGCTGGACCACCAGCCGGCCCGAGAACAGCAGGTAGAAGGCGTAGATCGATACCACCGCTCCGGCGATGACCGTGCCCATGGCGGCGCCCTTGGTGCCGAAGGCCGGGATCGGCCCCAGGCCGCGGATCAGGACGACGTTGAGCGCGATGTTGAAGACCGTCAGCATCACCCCCAGCCGCAGCGGCGTCCGGGCGTCGCCGGCCGCCCGGAGCGCTCCACCGAGCATGAAGAAGTGGAGCATGCCGACGGAGAAGACGAACATGATCCTCAGGTAGGGCAGCGCCTCGGCCTGGACGCTGGCCTCCGCGTTGACGAAGGAGAGCAGCCAAGGGGACGCGAAGTAGCCGATCGGCGCGAAGACGGCCACGGCCAGGAAGCTGGAGACGAGGAACGCCTGCCAGACGGTCCGGTTGACCTTGTCGCGCTCGCCGGCGCCGGCGAAGCGGGCGACCAGCACGTTCATGCCCGAGTAGAGCGAGGCGACAAAGACGATGACGATGAGGAAGATCTGCCAGCTGACACCGATCGCCGCGTTGCCCTGGTAACCCACGTAGTGACCCACCATGGCGTGGTCCACGAAGCCCTGCACGCCGGCGATCAGGTTCTGCAGCATCGTCGGCCAGGCGAGCTTCCAGACGGCCGACGAGATCGGCCCTTCGACGATCGTCCGGTCGAACGCCGGCGCGGCTTGCGATTCGCTCATGGTCCGGTTTCCGGTGGCGCAGTGTAGCTTGGCGGCGGGTCGGGGGCCGGTGAGAGACCTTTCCGGCCGCCGGCGCGTACACTGACTGGTGGATGGCGAATCCTTGAACACCGGCCCCGAAGACGGCCACTACCTGCACGGCAGCGAACCGGAGGAGCAGCTCCGGCTGTCGATGCTCAACGATCTGCTCAACGAGGGCTCGCTGCGGGCCCTCGACCTGCGCGGCGACGAGAAGGTCCTTGACGTGGGCAGCGGCCTGGGCCAGCTCAGCGGTGCGATGGCCCGACGCCTGACCCGCGGCGGCCGCGTGGTGGGCATCGAGCGCGACTCCGAGCAGCTGGCGGTGGCCAAACGGCTGGCGGCTGAACAGGGAGAGACGAAGCTGCTGGAGACCGGACGGGTCGACCTGCGACGCGGAGACGCGGCGGCTCTGCCGCTGGCCGATGACGAATGGGGCAGCTTCGACCTCGCCCATGCCCGCTTCATCCTCGAGCACGTGCCCGATCCCCAGGCGGTAGTGGCGGCGATGGTCCGGGCGGTGCGCCCGGGCGGCCGCGTGGTGCTGGAGGACGACGATCACGACCTGCTGCGGCTGTGGCCGGAGGTGCCGAGCTTCTCCCGTCTCTGGCGCGCCTATGTGCGCACCTACGACCGGCTGGGCAACGACCCGTACGTCGGCCGGCGCATGGCGGCGATGCTGTACGCGGCCGGCGCCCAACCGGCGCGCAACGACATGCTGTTCTTCGGCAGCTGTGCCGGCAATCCGGCGTTCGAGGGAATGGTGGCCAACTTCGTCGGGCTGGTGGAAGGCGCGCCCGGGGAGATCCTCGACGCGACCTCGCTCGCCCGAGAGGAGCTCGAGAAGGGGCTGGCCGACTTCAAGCGCTGGAGCCGGCGGCCCGACGCAGCCATGTGGTACGCCACCTGCTGGGCGGAGGGGCGCAAGCCCGAGGGCGATTCGCCGTCGCCAGACCAGCTGCCAGCGCGGCGGGCCTCACGGCCCCGGGCCAAGGTCTCGTCGATGGAGCTCCTGGTCGCCTCGGCCGCCGACCTGAGCTCGAGCCTCGAGCTCGACGAGGTGATGCGCAAGATCGCCGAGCGCATCCAGGGCATGATCGACTGCCACCTGTTCTGCGTCATGCTGTGGAACGAGGAGACCGAGCTTCTCGAGCACACCTACTCGGTGCGCTTCGGCGAGCACGTGCCGCAGGAGGGCGGTTTTCCTCTCGGCCAGGGTCTGTCCGGCTCGGCGGCCGAGCTGCGCCAGGCGATCCGCGTGCCGGACGTCGCCCAGGACTCGCGCTACATCCGCTTCCGCCACGCCGAGGTGGACATCAAATCCGAGCTGGCGGTGCCGCTGGTGGT
This sequence comes from Thermoanaerobaculia bacterium, assembly GCA_945787525.1. Classification (GTDB taxonomy): domain Bacteria; phylum Acidobacteriota; class Thermoanaerobaculia; order Multivoradales; family JAHEKO01; genus CALZJC01. The sequence goes on from CALZJC010000050.1 coordinate 10,689, forward strand.
GCGCGATCGGTTGGTCGGTGCGCTCGATCTGGAGTCGACGGAGTACGACGCTTTCACCGAGGAGCACGAGCAGATCGTCACCGCACTGGCTTCGCACATCGCCACGGCGCTCGAGAACGCGCGCCTCTACGGCCGGGTGGTGGCCAATGAGCGGCGGTTCGAGGAGGACCTGTCGACGGCACGCGAGATCCAGCGCGGGCTGCTGCCGGCGGAGCCGCCGGAGCTCGAGGGCCTCGAGATCGGCGCCGCGTTCGCCGCGGCGCGCGAGCTGTCCGGCGACTTTTACGACTTCCTGCCGCTGGGCGAGCAGCGGGTGGCGGTGGCGGTGGGCGACGTGGCCGGCAAGTCCACCCCGGCGGCGCTCTACGGCTCGCTGGCGGTAGGGCTGCTGCGCGGCCAGGCGCTGGCCCGGCGGATCGAGCCGGGGGCGGTGCTCGAGCGGCTCAACGAGCTGCTCTGGCGGCTGCACATCAAGCGCCGCTTCGTGGCCATGTCGCTGGCGGTGCTCGACGGCGGCTCTAGGCGGCTGCGGGTGGCGAACGCCGGGGTGCCGCAGCCCTATCTGCTGCGCGACGGCGAGGTCACCAACATCGATGTCTCCGGGCTGCCCCTCGGCGGCATGGAGACGAGCCGCCACGAGCAGCGCGAGCTGCAGCTCGTGCCCGGCGACGTCGTGGTCTTCTGCTCCGACGGCCTGGACGACTGCTTCAATGAGAATGGCGAGATCTTTGGGGCGGTATGCCTGCCCGACGATCTGCGCAGGGCCGCGCCGGGCTCGGCGGCGGAGATCGCCGAGGCGCTCATCGACGCCTGTGGAGGCTTCGCTGGCCCCAACGGTCCGGTGGACGACGACCGCACCGTGGTCGTGGTCAAGGCCGACGCCGGAACGGCCGGCGGCCGGTAGCCCATCCTCCACCGAGCCGTCTGCGAGATCGGGCGACCCGGTCGATGCGCGGCTCGGCGCCGCGAGACAGGCCCTGCTCCCCTACGCTAGACCGGGTCCTCCGGCACGCAGATCGCCGGATCCTCCTCGGTGGCGCAGACCAGACCAGGGTCGCAGAATGGCTCCGCGGGGTCTTCGATGCAGGCGCAGCCTTCGGAGCCGGCTGGACAGGCAACAGCCTCACACGGCAGCTCGGCCAGACCGGTGATCTTGATGAAGTTGTCCTTGACCTTGAGACAGGCCGTCGGTGACGCGTTCGGCGTGGCGTCGGGGTGCTCGGCATCCGGCAGGTGGCAGTCCATCGCTTCGCAGTAGGCATTGCAGAGACCGAAGGCGGCGCCGGCGAGAGGGTCGCAGACTTCTTCCTCGGCCGGTGTCTCGCCGTCAGGGGTCTGGGCGAAGACCGGGCTGGAGGTCAGAGCGGCCAGAACCACCAGGAAGAGAACTGCCGTCAGTGTGCGATTCAGAGGCATCTTTCGATTCTCCTTTTGTGATGACGCTCACACGCCGAGGTTCGGCGCGAGGCGTCGTGGAGCCCTCAGCTCTGCAAACATCGTGTGCCGAGATTTGCGGTGAGTCTGTGGAGGGATGCATAGACGGCGGGCAATATGCCGGACCTCCCCCGCTCCGTCACCCGGTCGGGTATTGCCCACCGGGGAGCGGGCGGCGAAACTCGGGCCCGGCAAATTCGTTATCAGTGGTAGCAGGAGGTAGTCCGACAATGGCCAGAATCCTCAAGATTCTCGTGGTGTTCCTCATCGTCGCCGGCCTGGCGGCCGGCGGCTACGCGTTTCTCAAGAAGCGCCAGACGTCCGACAACGGCTTCGAGATGATCGACGTCGAGCGCGGCTCGATCACCGAGAAGGCGGTGGCGGTGGGTCAGATCGAGCCGCGGCTCAAGTTCGCCGTCAAATCGAAGATCTCGGGCATCGTGCGGCGCTGCGCCGTGGAGGTGGGTGATCGGGTCGAGCCGGGCGATCCGCTGTTCGAGATCGTGCCCGATCCGACGCCCAGCGAGCTGGTCGAGGCCCAGCGCAAGGTCGACGCGGCGATCGCCGCCCACCGGCGGGCCGAGACCGACTGGCGGCGCTCTAAGGAGCTGGTGGCCCAGGGCATCACCGCCGAGGAGGAGGCCGACGCCCGCCGCGAGGGGTTCGAGCAGGCCGAGATCGAGCTGGCCTCGGCGCGCGACAACCTGGAGCTGATCCGTAGCGGCCGGATCGCCGGCCGCGGCCGCCAGATGGAGTCGATCATCCGCGCCCCGGCCGCCGGCATCGTGCTCGAGCGGCTGGTGGATCCGGGCGACCCGGCGGTGCCGCTGACCTCCTTCCAGGAGGGCACCGAGATGGCCACCATCGCCGACATGGGGGACCTGATCTTCAAGGGCACGGTCGACGAGATCGACGTCGGCAAGCTCTCCGAGGGCGTGCCGGCGCGATTGAACGTCGGCGCCCTGCCCGGCGCCGAGGTCACCGGCACCCTGGCCCGCATCGCCCCCCAGGCCACCGAGGAGGAGGGCGCCCGGCTGTTCGAGGTCGAGATCGAGCTCGACCCGGCCGAGGAGATCACCCTGCGAGCGGGCTACTCCGCCACCGCCGACCTGGTGATCCGCGAGAAGACCGACGTTCTGGTGATCCCCGAGCGGCTGGTGCTGTTCGAGGACGACGGCGCCAAGACCTTCGTCGAGATCCCCGGCGAGGGCGTCGAGGCCGAGCCCGAGAAAGTCGAGATCGTCACCGGTCTCTCCGACGGACTCAACATCGAGGTGGTCGAGGGTCTGGTCG
>CALZJC010000051.1 GCA_945787525.1 Thermoanaerobaculia bacterium
TCGGCATCCGCGGTACCGGCTGATGGCGAACGCCGGCTGCTCGACGTTGCGATACACGCTCTCGCCCGAGAGCTGACCACCCGGAAGGGTGTGCCGCGACGAACCGGGTGCCGGTACAGTTCATCCAGCGGCGTGTCCGCCGCCAAGCCAACGACACGAGGACCCCGACCATGCGCCTGACCCTGACGAGAACTCTCATCGCCCTGACCCTGCTCCTGGCGGCTCTGCCGGCCGCCGCCGGGACCAAGCTCCTGCGCTTTCCCGACATCCACGGCGACAAGGTCGCCTTCTCGTATGCCGGAGACGTGTGGACCGCCCCGGCCGCGGGCGGCACGGCGACGCGACTCACCGCTCACCCGGGTCAGGAGCTGTTCCCGAAGTTCTCGCCCGACGGGAGCTCGATCGCCTTCACCGGCCAGTACGACGGCGACGAGCAGGTCTACGTCGTGCCCGCCGCTGGTGGCGTTCCGCGCCAGCTCACCTGGTACCCCTCCACCGGGCCGCTGCCGCCGCGCTGGGGCTACGACAATCAGGTCTACGACTGGACACCGGACGGGCAGGGCATCCTGTTCCGCTCTTTCCGCCACGGCGCGCTCCTCAGGACCCATCTGTTCACCGTGGCTTTCGACGGCGGTCTTCCGGTGCAGCTGCCGATGCGGCGCTCGGGTGGCGGAGACCTCTCGCCCGACGGCCGCAAGGTGGTCTACTCGCCGCTGTCGCGCGACTTCCGGACCTGGAAGCGCTACCAGGGAGGCTGGTCCCAGGACCTCCAGATCTTCGACCTGGACTCCCACGAGCTGACCCAGGTCACCGACCACCCCCGGTCCGACCGGGACCCGATGTGGATCGGCGAGGCGATCTACTTCAGCTCGGACCGTGACGGCACGTTGAATCTCTACCGCTACGACGTGACTTCGGCCGAGACCACCCAGCTGACCCACGAGGACGTCTGGGACGTGCGCTGGCCGAGCGACGACGGCGCGGGGCGCATCGTCTACGAGCTCAACGGCGAGCTGGAGATCTACGACATCGCCGCGGGCAGCTCAGCCGGGATCTCCATCGAGGTTCCGGACGACGGTCTCGCCATGCGCCCGGCCCGCATCTCGGTGGCGGACAACATCGAGGACTTCGAGCTCAGCCCGAAGGGCGAGCGGGCGCTCTTCGTGGCGCGCGGCGACGTCTTCACGGCGCCCATCGAGAAAGGCCCGACCCGCAACCTGACGAAGAGCTCCGGCGCCCATGACAAGTGGGCCCGCTGGTCTCCCGACGGGCGCCGGATCGCTTTCATCTCGGACCGCGACGGCGAGGAGGAGATCTACCTCGTGGAGCAGGAGGGCTCCGCCGAGCCCGAGCAGCTGACCGACGGCGGCAGCGCCATGCGCTACGCCCCGGAGTGGTCGCCGGACGGCGAGCGGCTGGCGTTCAGCGACAAGGACGGCAAGCTCTATGTGCTCGAGCTGGCGAGCCGCCAGATCGAGGAGATCGCCGATGACCCCTGGGGGCAGATCCGCGACTACGCCTGGTCTCCGCAGGGCGCTCACCTGGCGTTCGGCCTGACAAACACCAACGGCTTCGGCTCCATCGCCGTGTGGAGTGTCGGTGGCGGCGAGCCTCGCCGGGTGACGGACGATCTGTTCAACGACTTCAATCCGGCTTGGGATCCCGCCGGCGATTTCCTCTACTACCTGTCAGACCGCGAGTACGCGCCGCAGATCTCGTCGATCGAATGGAACTTCGCCACCGACCGTGAGACCTACATCTACGCCCTGGCGCTGCGTGCCGACGTCGAGCACCCGTTTCCGGTCGAAAGCGATGAGGTGACTCTCGAGGAAGAGGACGAGGAAGCCGAGCCCGAGAAGAAGGCCAAGAAGAAGAAAAAGAAAGACGCCGAGGCCGAGGCCGAGGAGGAGGAGAAGCCGCAGGAGCCAGTCCGCATCGACTGGCAAGGCCTGGCGGAACGCGTCGTGCGCATTCCGGTGGAGGCCGACAACTACGGTGGGCTCCAGGCCGTCGAGGGGCATCTGCTGGTCGGGCGCGGCACGCCGTTCTATTACGGGCGCCCGGCGGACATCGACAACGAGCTGCATATCTTCTCCTTCGAAGAGCGTGAGGCGAAGACGCTGGCCGCCGACATCCAGGGCTACGCCCTGTCGGCCGACGGCCTGAAGGCGCTGGTCCGGCACGAGGACGGCTTCAAGATCTACGATGTCGGCATGGAGGGCCAGGAGTCGGCCGAGGACGTCTCGACCGCCGGTCTCGAGGTCGACCGGGTGCCGGCCGAGGAGTGGGCGCAGACTTTCGACGAGGTCTGGCGCCGCTTCCGCGACTTCTTCTACGTCGAGAACATGCATGGCTACGACTGGCCGGCGCTGCGCGAGCAGTACCGTCCGTGGCTCCAGCACGTCGCCCACCGGTCGGATCTCAACTATCTGATCGGCGAGATGATCGCCGAGCTCAACATCGGCCACGCCTACGTTTCGGGTGGCGACTTCGAGATCCCGGAGCGGCCGCAAGTGGCGCTCCTCGGAGCCGAGCTCGAGCTCGACGCCGAGGCCGGCCGCTACCGCATCGCCAAGATCCTCGCCGGCCACAACGGCGAGGATCGCTACCGTTCACCGCTGACCGAGGTCGGCGTCGACGTGGCCGAGGGCGACTACCTGCTGGCCATCGACGGCGAGGAGCTGGCCGGCGCCGACAACCCGTATCGCCTGCTGCGCCACAAGTCCGGCCAGGCGGTGGAGCTCACCGTCAACTCGGCGCCCGCCATGGAGGGCGCGCGCCAGGTCGGGGTGCAGCCGATCGGCGGCGAGTCCGACCTGCGCTACCTGAACTGGGTCCTGGCCAACAAGCGACGGGTGGATGAGGCCACCGAAGGCCGGGTGGGCTACCTGCATCTGCCGGACATGGGCTCGGCCGGCATTCGCGAGTTCATCAAGTGGTACTACCCGCAGATCCGCAAGGAGGGGCTGGTGGTCGACGTGCGGTCGAACGGCGGCGGCAACGTCAGCCAGATGGTCGTTTCGCGGCTGTCCCGCGAGCTGCTGGGCACCCGCTTCGCGCGCAACCGGGACGTCGCCGCCACGTACCCGAACGAGGTGTTCCACGGCCACATGGTCTGCCTGCTGAGCGAGGACTCGGCCTCGGACGGGGACATCTTCCCGCACCGCTTCCGCGAAGCGGGCCTCGGTCCGCTCATCGGCAAGCGCTCGTGGGGCGGGGTGGTGGGCATCACCGACCGCGGCACCCTGATCGACGGCGGCACCGTCTACGTGCCCGAGTTCGGCACCAACGCCGTGGACGGCAGCTGGATCATCGAGGGCCACGGGGTGGACCCGGACATCGAGGTGGATTTCGACGCCCGGGACTTTCTGGAGGGCCGCGACCCGCAGCTCGAGCGGGGCATCGAAGAGGTGCTGCGCAGGATGGCGCAGGAGCCGAGACCGCTGCCGGCGAGACCGGCGGATCCGGTCAAGACGGAGTAGCCCGAGAGAGCACGGCACGGGAGGGCACGACATGAGCTATCAAGTCGATCTGCGAGACATCGATTTCCAGCTGTTCGAGTGGCTACCCATGGCAGAGGTTCTCCGGTCCGAGCGCTTCGCGGACTGGGACGAGGAGAGCCTCCGGATGGTCCTTGGAGAAGCGCTGAAGATCGCCCAGAAGGAGTTGGATCCGGCGAACGAGGACGGAGACCGGCAAGGCAGCCGCTGGCAGGAGGGCGTGGTGACCGTCCCGGACTCTTTTGTCTCCGCCCACCGGACGCTGGCGGAGGGGGGGTGGGTCGGAGCCGTGAACAACCCGGCATTCGGCGGTCTGGGAATGCCGGCCGTGATCGGGGCCGCCGCCAACGAGTTCTTCGACGGGGCCAACCTGGGCCTGGCCGTCTCTCTTCTTCTGACCCGGGGTGCGGGCGAGCTGATCGAGCATTTTGGCGACGACGAGCTGCAAGGCCTGTTCTGCGAAAAGCTCTACACGGGTGAGTGGACGGGCACGATGTGTCTGACCGAGGCCCAGGCGGGCTCGGACGTGGGCGCCAGCACCACCCGAGCCGTCAAACGCTCCGACGGTCGTTACCTGATCTCCGGCGAGAAGATCTTCATCACCTATGGCGATCACAACATGACGGAGAACGTGGTCCACGCGGTGCTGGCGCGCCTGCCGGACGCGCCCGAGGGGGCCAAGGGACTGTCGCTCTTCGTGGTGCCCAAGATCCGGGTCCATGCCGACGGATCGCTGGGCGAAGCCAACGACGTTCAATGTGCCAGCATCGAGCACAAGCTCGGGATTCACGGGTCGCCTACGTGCTCCATGCTGTTCGGAGCAGATGATGCCTGCGAGGGCTACCTGATCGGGGAAGCGAACAGCGGGCTCAAGCTGATGTTCCAGATGATGAACGCGGCGCGGCTGGAGGTCGGCCTCCAGGGAATGGCGGTGGCGGGCGCGGCCCATCAGGCGGCGCTTGGCTTTGCCAGGGAGCGAGTGCAGGGACGTCACTGGTCCAAGCTGACGGAGAGGGACTCACCGCTGGTGGCCATCGTGGAGCACCCCGACGTCCGGCGGATGCTCTGGACCTCCAACGCCTACGTGCAGGCGATGCGGGCTCTGTTGCTCCGGACCTTCTACTTCGTCGACATGGCCGCTTCGAGCGCGGGTGACGAACAGGCGAGGTACCAGTCCCTGGTCGACTTCATGACGCCGCTGTGCAAGGCCTGGGCGTCGGATTGGGGCATTCGCGTGTGCGACTGGTGCCTGCAGGTCTATGGCGGCTACGGCTACACCACCGACTACCCGGCGGAGCAGTATCTGCGAGACGCCAGGATCACGTCGATCTACGAGGGCACCAACGGCATCCAGGCTCTGGATCTCGTGATGCGGAAGTTTCGGGCTCGCGGTGGAGAGTCCCTGGAGGAGGTCCTGGCGCATTCGGAGAGCGTCGCCCAACGGTTGGCGGACCATTCGCAGCTCAGTGGCGCCGCGGCCCAGCTTGCCGAGGCGGTGGGCGAGGTGCGGAGTCTGATCGCCCAAGTCTCGAAGCGCTCCGATGCCTACCTCAGTCTGACGCTCAACGCGGTACCGATTCTCGACATGGTGGGGCACACCGTCGCCGGCGGCCTGCTACTCGAGCAGGGCGCGATCGCGCAGGAGAAGCTGGGCCAGTTGGGGGAAGGCGACCCGGATACGGCCTTCTACCGCAACAAGGTCGGCTCGGCCGTTCACTTTGCCTACCGCTGCCTGCCTTTGGTGAAGGGACTTGGAGTCGCGGTCCACGCGGGGGAGACGGCAGCGATCGATGCCGTGATGTGAATCCGTGGATCGGCTGCACGATGAACGTGACCCCCTGTCGCGGGGCGACACCCGAAGAGACCTCGCGCCGACGGCTGGCGGCGGTGGGGAGACGAGATTGACCGAGGAGGTACTGGTTCCATGAGCCAAGGCATCGCCAAGCGTCTGTCACTGCTCGATCGCTACCTGACTCTGTGGATCTTCCTGGCCATGGCGGTGGGGGTCGCCATGGGAGCGGCCTGGAGCGGAGTCGCCGGGTTCTGGGGTCGATTCTCGGTCGGTACGACGAATCTGCCCATCGCCTTCGGCCTCATCCTCATGATGTACCCGCCGCTGGCCAAGGTGCGCTACGAGGAGATACCGGACGTCTTCCGCAACTGGCGGGTGCTCGGTCTGTCGCTGGTCCAGAACTGGGTCATCGGACCGATCCTGATGTTCGCGCTGGCGATTCTCTTCCTCCGCGATCAGCCCGAGTACATGGTCGGCCTCATATTGATCGGCCTGGCGCGGTGCATCGCCATGGTGATCGTCTGGAACGAGCTGGCCAAGGGCGACTCGGAGTACGCCGCCGGGCTGGTGGCGTTCAACAGCGTCTTCCAGGTGCTCTTCTACAGCCTCTACGCCTGGATCTTCATCACCAAGCTGCCGCCGCTTTTCGGGCTGAGCGGTTCGGTGGTGGACATCAGCATGGGCCAGATCGCCGAGAGCGTCTTCATCTACCTCGGCATTCCCTTTCTGGCGGGCATGCTGACCCGACTGGTTCTGGTCAAGAGCAAAGGTCGGGAATGGTACGAGCGGGCGTTCATTCCGAAGATCTCGCCCATTACCCTCATCGCACTCCTGTTCACGATCCTGGTCATGTTCAGCCTCAAGGGCGACCAGATCGTGCGCATCCCCGGCGACGTGCTGCGCATCGCCATGCCGCTGCTCATCTACTTCGTGCTGATGTTCCTGGTCTCCTTCTGGCTCGGCCGGAAGATCGGCGCCGACTACAGCAAGACGGCCACGCTGTCCTTCACCGCGGCGTCGAACAACTTCGAGCTGGCGATCGCGGTGGCGGTCGCCGTCTTCGGCATCGGGTCGGGCGTCGCCTTCGCCGCGGTGATCGGTCCGCTGGTCGAAGTGCCGGTCCTGATCGGCCTGGTCAATGTCTCTCTGGCGTTTCAGCGACGGTACTTCAAGGAGAGTGCGCTGGAGGATCCGGCCCTGGCCGCCGCTGGCGCCGAGGCGTGCAAGCCGCGCGGAACGCGACCCTAGCAGCCCGTGGTAGCAGCAAGTCGGGCGTGCGCTCGAAATCGAACTCCGGCGAGTAGTCGACCGCAAAGCCCAGGTGCCAACTCTCGCCGAGCCGGTTCAACCCGGTCTCTGTGCCGCCCTCGAGCCCTTCGCGAAGGATCCTACGCGGTGCCGCATCCAAAAAGGGGCATCGGGTCATCAGTGGCCGGACGGAAAGGAGACGCGCAGATGACAAGAAGGGAGAGGAACATGGAGGCACGTTGGAGGATACTCGGGGGCACGCTGGTCGTCATGGCGCTGGCGCTCATGGCCTGGCCAGGTCTGGCCGACGGTGTCGCGGACGCGGCGCAGTTCACCAGCGACTTCCGGTTCGAGGACTGCACGTGGTCGAGCCGTGGGCGGAACAACCCCTACTTCATTCCCCTTCGGCCGGGCTACCAGCTGGTTCTCGAAGGCGAGGACGAGGACGAGGGCGAGACCGTCGAGATCAAGGTGCAGATAACTGTCACGGGGCAGAAGGAGCGCATCAGCTTCGTGACCCCGGGCGGCCGGACGATAACCCTGAGGGCACGGGTGATCGAAGAGCGCGAGTGGGAAGACGGCGAGCTCATCGAGGTATCGCGCAACTGGTTCGCCCGCTGCAGGGAGACCGGTGACATCTACTATTTCGGCGAGGACGTCGACGACTACGAGGACGGCGAGATCGTCGGCCACGGCGGTGCGTGGCGGGCGGGTGTCGATGGCGCGCAGCCGGGCATCATCATGCCGGCGACGTTTCTCCTCGGCTCGAGGTACTTCCAGGAGGTTGCGCCCGGCGTGGCGGAGGACCGTGCCAAGCACGTTGGCATGGGGCTCGAGGTCATGGGCTTTGCCGGCTGCGTGGCAGTTTTGGAGACCAGCCGGCTGGATGCGGGCGCCGAGAGCATGAAGTACTACTGTCCCGGTGTCGGGCTGGTCATCGACGACGTGGTCGAGCTGGTCGAGTACGGCCTTGCGGATTAGTCAGCGGGCGCCAGGCTCGTAGGCCGAGCACGGTGGTTTCCAGGGGCTCTTCCGTCGCCTATCGGCGACGGAAGAGCCCGCGTGTGGACAAAATGTCCGGGCCAGGCGTACTGTCCGTATGCTGAGGAGCCCAATGGGAACGCAACGCGGCAGATTCGGACAGTTGTGGCTTCGGCAGAGATCCTCGGCCCAGGTCCCCTCGGACGAGACGGTCGCGCCCGCGGGGCGGTGCGGGCCGGCGGCGGTTGTCGCGGTTCGTGTCGGACTCCTGTCGACCGGCGCGGCGGCCGAGAGCGGTGGTCTGGACCGCTCCCTGGACCGGGCCCTGGCCTTCTACGAGACCCGCCCCCGGGTCGAGCGGCCCCAGGCCGGCTGGCAGCGGACTCCCGAGGGCCTCACCGATCTCCGCGCGGCGACCTGTGGTGAGTGCCACTCGGAGATCTACGAGGAGTGGCGTGTCTCGACCCATGGACTGGCGTGGACCGACCGTCAGCTGCAGGCCGAGATGGCCAAGAGCGGCAACCGTTGGCTGTGCGACAACTGCCACACTCCACTGCTCAATCAGATGGAGAGCTGGGTCGTCGGTTTGACCGACGGTGACGTGGAGAAGCCGCGGTACTCGACGAACCCGGTCTTCGATGAGGCATTCCGTGACGAGGGCATCACCTGCGCCGCGTGCCACGTCCGGGATGGAGCGGTCGAGGGCCCGACCGGGATCGAGACCGTGGCGCATCCGACCCGCAAGGCCGAGCGCTTCGGCGACGAGGCGGTCTGCCTGACCTGTCATCAGGCCGTTCGCAGCTATCCTGGCAAAGACTTCATCTGCATCTTCGAGACCGGTGCGGAGTGGCGGGACAGCGCCTACGGCCGCGCCGGCCAGTCGTGCCAGGTTTGCCATATGCAGCCGGTGACCAGGCCCCAGGCGGTCGGCGAGGCGCCGCGGCCCGGCAGGCGCCACTACTGGCCCGGGGCGGGTATCTTCATGGTAGAGGGAGTCGGACCGCCGCTGGAGCAGCTCGGTGCCGGTCTCGGAGTCGAGGTCGAGGCCGAGAGCGACGCGCTCGTCCTACGGCTTAGCAACAGCGCCGCCGGGCACATGCTGCCCACGGGCGATCCCGAGCGGTTCATCCTGGTCGAGGTGCGGTTTGCCGACCGCCAGGGGCGTGCCGTCGGCGAGACCCACGAGGAGCGCATCGGGCAGACCTGGGAATGGTGGCCGGAGCCCAGGAAGCTGGGCGACAATCGCCTGGCGCCGCTCGAGGTCCGGGAGGTGCGAATCCTCCGGCCTGCAGCCGCCGATGGCTGGACATTGGTGGCGACCAGTCACCGCATCAGTGCGGAGGCGCTCGAGTTCCACCACCTCGACGGCTATCCCTCCTCCCGGGTAACCCACGAACGCCAGGGTGATTTCCCGCCCCCCTAGAAAGGGAAGAACACGGGCACCAGAAACGTCAACAGAACAAGAAGCAGCAGCGTCAGGGGCGTACCCACTTTCAGGTAGTCCGAGGAGCGATAGCCTCCGGCGCCCATAACCAGCAGGTTCGCCTTGTGGCTGAACGGCGTCATGAATGCTGCGGAAGCCGCCAGACTGACGCCCATCATCAGCGGATAGGGACTGAGGTCGAGCTGATCCGCCATCTGGATGACCACCGGAGCTAGCAGGACCACCGCGGGGGCGCCGTCGAGGCCCTGGCTCAACATGCTCGCCAGCACGATCAGCGCTCCCAGCACGAAGTGCGGCCCCAGGGGGCCGGCGGTCTCGGTCACCGTGTCGGCGAGGAACGTCGCCGCGCCGGTGCGCTCCATGGCGAAGCCCACCGGCAACACCGCGGCGACGAGAAAGATGGCGCGCCACTCGATGACCCGGTAGGCCTCCGGCATGGTGAGGGCACCGGCCAGGATCACCAGCGAGGCCGCGGTGAAGGCCGCGACGTGGATCGGTTGGAACCCGGTCGCGACGAGGGCGATCATCAGCACCAGCCCGGCCAGAGCGAACGGCGCCTTGCGGTTGCGCCGCGGCGCCTGGGCGGCTTGCGAGAGCACGAGAAAGTCGGGCTCCGAGGCCAGCAGCCGGATCTTCTCGCGTGGCCCGTGCAGGAGCAGGGCGTCACCGAAGCGCAGTGCGATGCTGGCGAGGTCGGCATGGATGGGTCGCCCTCCTCGCCATAGCGCCAGCGCGATGAGGCCGTAGCGGCCATGGAAGTCGAGGTCCTTCAGGGTCTTGCCCTCGGCTCCCGAGCGCGGGGCGATGGCTGCCTCGACCATGCCCAGCTCTCCCGTCTCGAGTGGCACGCCCTGCGCGTCGGGCCTGATGCGAACCTCGCCCAACTCCGCGAGAGCGGCCAGAGCTGTCGGCTCGGCGGTCACCAGCAGGCGATCACCGGCCTGGATGATCTCGGCCGCGGAAACGACCAGACGCGTCTTGTCGTCGCGAATGATGCCCACCACCGTCAGACCGACCAGCTCCCCGAGGCGGCTGCGACCCAGGGTCGAGCCCACCAGCTTGGAATCGTCCGAGACCACGATGACGCAGAACTGCTCCTGCAGCTCCTCGACCGCCGACAACCCGATATCCTCGATCGTGAAATCCGCCGACCTGGCGAACTGCTCCAGGCTCTGCCGCGTGCCGAGTCCGAGGAGCTCGTCCCCCGCTTGGACGGGTCGCTCGGCCAGATGGTCACGGATCAGCTCGCCATCGTGGCGAATCGCGGCGACGGCTATGCCGTAGCGCTCCCGGAACTTGAGCTCCCGCAAGGTCTTGCCCGCGATCTGGGAGCCGGCAGCCACGGTCGCCCTGACGCCCCCGACGCCGCGCGGCATCTTCGGCAGCTGGCGGGCGGGGACGGCCTGCACCTCCATGCCCTGGATCTTGAGCAGCTCGCCGACGTGCCCGGCCTCGCCCTCGACGACCAGAAGATCGCCGCCCTCGAGTTGGGTGCCGCCTTGCGGCTCGAACCTCCGGTTGCCGCGCTGGATCGAGACCACTTTGACCTTTAGCGTGTTGCCGAGGCGGGTCTCCGCCAGCGTTCTGCCCGCCAACGGCGAGTCGTCGGGGAGACCGAGCGAGAACAGCCGCTTCTCGAGTTGGTAGACCTGGACGAGATCGTCCGTCCGGGGGCTGGCAAAGCCGCTCTTCTCCCGATTCGGCAGCAGCTTCCTGCCGACGGTGAGCATGTAGATGAGGCCCAGGAAGAGGATCGCGGCGCCCAGGGGAGTGAAATCGAACAGCCGGAACGGCTCGAGGCCGCGATCGCTCAGCATCTGGGCGGCAAGGATGTTGGGCGGCGTGCCGACCAGGGTCGTGGTTCCGCCGAGAATGGCACCGAACGCGAGAGGCATGAACAGACGCGACGGGGCCAGCCCGGCCCGCGGGGCCAGAGTAGCCACTGCCGGCATCAGCACGGCCGTAGCGGCGATGTTGTTCATGAAAGCCGACAGCACACCGGCGACGATCATCAACGTCACGACCAGTCGGATCTCGCTGTTGCCGACCAGGCGATGGATACGCGCCGCGATCAGATCCGCCACCCCCGTCTCCAGGAGGGCGGCGCCGAGAATGAAGACCGACAGCATGGTGATGACGGCCGGAGAGGCGAAGCCCTGGAACGCCTCGCCAGGCGTCACGTAGCCGGCGAACACCAGCACCACAAGACCCAGAAAGGCCGTCAGGTCGACCGGCAGCTTCTCGGTCAGGAACAGGTAGACCATGCCCCCGAGAAGAGTGAAGAGGGCCGCGATCTGGAGCGTCACGAGCGCATTGTAGCCGGGGTCGGAGGACGCGTAGCCCGCCCGGCCACGCGGTCAGCCCCCGGCCTTCGCTATCATGGCGGCATGCCGGGCCCGGTTCGTGAGGTCAAGATCTGCGACGTCTCCCTCAGGGACGGCATGCAGATCCTCAACCGGCACGCGGTGATCCCCCTCGAGGCGAGGCTCAAGCTGGTCGGGGCGCTGGTGCGGGCCGGGTTGCCCTACATCGAGGTCGGCTCGTTCGTGAACCCGCGGGTGGTACCTGCGATGCGCGACACCACCGAGCTGTTGCGGCAAATGCCGCCCTTCGACGGCCAGATCGCCGCCCTCGCGCCGACGCTCGAGTACTACGAGCAGTTGAAGAAGGCGCCGCGGGTGAACACCGTGGCGCTGTTCGTGTCGGCCTCGGAGAGGTACTCGCAAAAGAACACCCACATGAAAGTCGACCAGGCTCTGGACGCCGCCGCCGGTGTCGCGGCCGCCGCGCGCGCCGACGGTTACCAGCTGCGCGGCTATCTCTCCTTCGCTTTCCGCGAGAGGGGGAGCGACATGCCGGTGGCCAAGGTCGAGGAGATCTGCGGCCGCCTGGTGGAGATGGGATGCGACACCGTCGCCCTGTCCGACACCGACGGCCTGGCGACGCCGCGCGACATGGAACGGCTGGTGGGTCACCTGGCGGGCACCATCGGCCTGGACGCCATCGGCGTGCATCTACACGACCGACGGGGGCTGGGAGTGACCAACGCCTACGCCGCCTATCAGGCCGGTGTGCGTATCTTCGATGCCGCGATCGGCGGCATTGGCGGCGCCATCACGGTGGCCCACTCGGCCGGCAACGTGGCCACCGAGGAGCTGGTCTCCATGTTCGACAGCCTCGGCGTCCCTACGGGAGTCGACATCGAGCCGCTGATCGAGGCCGGCTGCCGCGTTTCGCAGATGGCGGAGGAGGTCGGCGATCCGCCGCCGCCGAGCAAGATCGTGCTCGACGAGATCGCCCAGCGGCGGGCCGGCATCGAGACCGAGGAGGGTGAGGCGGACGACCGGACCCTCGCCCAGCTGGCGCGCTCGCTGCTGGGACTTCTGCGTCACGGCCAGGAGGAAGAGTCGGTGGTGGCCAAGCTGCAGGACGCCAGGGAGCAGGTGAGCCTCTTCCTCGACGCGCCGACCAACCGGGCGGCGGTGCTGTTCAGCCTCTTCTCGATGCTGATGGTCTCGGGCGTGGCGGCGCTCTTCGTCCGGGTGCTGCCTCAGGAATGGGTGCCGCGGGCGCTGGCCATCGCCATCACACTGTTCAGCCTGGCGATGGTGCTGCTCATCGGCCTGGTCCTGACCATGATCCAGGTCTCCGGCGGCATCCAGTTCCGGCGCGGCGGGTCGGCCGAGGAGCGCCGGATCCTGGCCGAGGCGACCGGCGATCTGGTCGAAAACCTGCGCGCCCGGTCGGCCGTCGCGCGCCACTACGAGGTCTAGCCTGCCCTACTCACCTCACCACGGCCGCAAGCGGGGATTGCCCGCCGTCTCGGGCTCTCCTCGCTCCTCGCTCGTCGACGTGCCGGGAGTACGGCTGCGTCCTGCGTCGCTGCGGTTGACCCGATCTGTCAGACCCTCCATGCTCTCGCTTCGAGCCGAGGTGAACAATGCAGGCTAGGGTGCCCGAATCCACCCGCCACGACGACTCGGAGCCCAAGTTCCACGAGGACGCTCGGGCCATGGCCGTGCAGCACGTGCGCTCCTACGGCCAGCGGCTGGTGCGCGACGCCGCGGCGGCGGCCAAGGCCCGGCGCCATCCGCTGGTGCTGCTCAAAGACGTGCAGTACGCGGCGCAACGGTTGCGAACCACCGGGCGCAATCGCAAGAACGTCTTCCTCCAGTTCATCGGCGCCGGACTGCTGGGCGTGTTCCTGCAAGGCTTCACCGCCGAGATGCTGGCCGCCGAGCCCGAGCCCTGGGTGGCGGTCTTCTATGTGGTCATCGGCTTCATGGGTATCTTCGGTGTCTTCTGGTCGCTGATCCGGTGAGCCAGACATCCTCCACCGCCGGGACCCTCGGGGTCGACCGCGAGGG
>CALZJC010000052.1 GCA_945787525.1 Thermoanaerobaculia bacterium
ACCGTCAAGACGGGCCCTAAATCGGGGCCAGCCCGCAGGGCGCCCCGAATGGGCCCGCGGTGCCCTGTCCACGGCCGGTTCCTTACGCGCACCGATCCCCTCCACCTGCACTGCCCCTCCCTAACGGATTGAAAAGCCGCCCGGAGGGAAAACCCCGGCCGCCCCTTGAGACCGGCAATGCACGCACCCACCCTCCCCACAACCCTCGCCCCACACCGCTAAGCCGCCGCCGGCTCGAACCACGGCTCTCGGCGGCCGAACTTGGTGGTCAGGGTGGCGCCGACGCCGATCAGCGTCGCCACGGTCCAGAACCAGGTGCCGACGTATGGGATCAGCTTGACCGCGCCCAGGATCACCAGCCCCAGAAGCGCCGCGTTGAGCGGTGTCAGCCGCTTCCCCAGCCGCTCGAGCACCCAGACCCCGAGGGCGTGAAACACCGCCGTCATTCCCCACAGCTTCAACAGCAGCGCCAAGAGAACCGCCAGCACCAGCATCGGCGCCCCGGCCAGCGTCGCGGCCAGCGCGGCAAACAACAGAGCGGTCAGGAATATCGCCACGACACCGGTGAGGCCGACAAAGAAGTTCCGGAACGGCTCGTCGCCGACCGACCGCGAAGTGCTCAGCACACCGCCGCCGGAGACCGCGAAAAGCCCCAGGGTCAGCGCCACCCAGCCGGCCAGCAGAGCGAGCTTGGCACCGAGCACGATGGGCGATATCGGTGACAGCCCGAGGCTGGGGCCCTCGAGGAGGGTCAGCCAGGCCGAACCGACGGTCGGATAGGAGACCGAGCGGCCTTCGATGCGCGCCCCTCGGTCGGTATCGAGCCGCCCGCCGAGCACGAAGACGTCACCGCCCACGCGCGCCGCCGCGCCCAGTCGAGCGTCGCCGCCGAGCACGATCAGGTCGCCGCGCACCTCGCCGCCGACGAGCGCGTCGGCGCCGACCACCGCGGCGTCCGAGGTCACCGTTCCGTTGACCACCAGCTGGCGGCCCAGGGCGATGACCTGACGCGCCGCAACGCTGTCCGCCTCGATCACCAGGGCCGACTCGGCGGCGCCCAGCGGGACCGCCAGCAGCAGGAGGGCCACGCCACACTGGAGGCTCGGCATGAGCACCATCCTAGCCTGCCCTTCTCACCAATCGTCTACGAAACGCCGTATCTGCCGGAATCTGCGGCGTTACGCTCCGGTCGGGCAACCTCAGCGCTAGCCTTCATTGCTCACCTGGGCTGCGCCACGGTGAAGAATCCAGGCCGGCTCGACAGCCGGGGCAGCCTGGCTAGCCCGGCTTGGCGCCGTCCGCGTCGCGACCCGCGGCCGCCTCGCGCACTCGGCGCCGCGTCTTGAGCAGCAGGCGCAGGAACAGGGCGTCGACCCCGAGGACAAAGACGCCGAAGGCCACCAGATTGACCAGCGAGCCATCGAGCAGGCGCCCCAGCGCCAGCCCGAGGCCGCGCCAGGAGGCGTCCAGCAGCCCGGCTCCGGCGAGCAGCGACGAACGGAACAGATCGATCACCGCGACAGAGATCTCGGCCAGCGGCCAGGCGGCCACGCCGGCGCCGCTGGTCAGGGCGAAGGCGCCGCCTCCGAGCAGCAGAACCAGCGCCACACCAGCCGCCCAGCTGGCCGGGTGCCGGCTCTCCCAGGCGGCGTTGGGCAGCGCGGCGATGACTTCGTCGCGAAAGCCGGGGCGCACCCGGAGGCTGGCGGCGGTCAGCAGCTCGTCCAGCCGCGCCAGCTCGCGGCGCTCCTCGCGACAGCCGGCGCAGCAGGCCAGATGCCGATCCAGCCGCTGCGCCTCCAGCCGGCTCAGCTCGCCATCGGCCTGCATCTGCAGCAGATCTTGATAGTCCCGGTGCCGTTCCATCTCGCTCACGCCGTATCTGTTCACTCGGTCGATCTAGTCGGTCAGGAAGTCGCGCAGCTTCTCTTTGAGCATCTGGCGCGCCCGGAAGAGCTTGTTCTTGACGGTTCCGAGGGGCATCTGCTGCGAGGTCGCGATCTCGTCGTAGGTCAGCTCGCCGTAGTGGCGCAGAACGATCAACTGGCGGTACTCCCAGGGCAGATCGTCGATCGCCCGCTGGATGGCGCCACCGCGCTCCACATTACGCAGATTCGAGTACGGCCCGGCGGCGGTGCTGGTGGGCTCCCAGGTGCCCTCGGGGCCGTCGTCGGTCCGGCGCCGGTCCATCGACACGAACTTGAGTCGCCGTTTGCGGATCCGATCGATCGCCGCGTTGCGGGCGACGCGAAACAGCCAGGTCGAGAACTTGTACTGCGGGTCATAGCGGTCGAGTGCCTGGTAGATCTTGAGAAAGACCTCCTGCGCCAGGTCATGAGCCTCGTCGACGTCGCGCAGCAACCGGAAAAGATAGTTGACCAGCCGCCCCTGGTACCGCTCGACAAGTTCACTGAAGCTCTCCTGGTCTCCCTTGAGGACCGCCGCGATCAGCTCTCTGTCGCCGGTCTGCGGCGTTCCCGTTGCCATTCCTTCTACGAGGGCCTAGATGAAAGGTTGCAGGTCTGCGAGGAGGCTCGCGGAGGTCGCTCGAGCTACCCCGTCAGGCGCTCTTTTCGAGCCGGCGGCCGAGCAGAAAAAGGCCGCTGCCGATGGCCAGCATCGCCACCTCGGTGCGCAGCGCGTCCTGCAAGAGGCCCACCAGCAGAGCGGAGCCGACGACGACCAGTCCCACGAGCTGCAGAATCCAGCCGAGGCTTCCTCGCATCGAGATCCGGTCTCGCGCCGCCGGCTACGGACGCAGCTCCTCTTTGGCGGTTATCAGGCCCGTCGCCTCGCCACGTAACAACTCGGCGAGATCGTACTCGATCCCGTTGGGTGATTCCTCGACGATGCGGCCCGCTTCGGTGCCGCCGAGCTCGACCACGAAGGTCGGCACGTACTCCAACCCGAGGCCGTCGAGACGCTCGGCGGGTTGGTCCTTTGCGCGGTTGACGCCGACGTAGGAGAGCTCGAACGCCACCTCGCCGCCGGCCTCGTCGATCGCCCGCCAGAAGCGGGAGAGCTCGCGCCGGCTGTCCGAGCACCAGGTACCCAGATAGACGGTCACGCGGCTCTCCGCCGAGCCGGCGGCAGACATCTCGATGGCCTGATCCACGTCGGGCCGGGCTTCGATCTGGGCGTCGATCCAGTCGGGCACGGCGGTCTCGATCTCGACCCGGCTCAGGGGTCCGACGAGCTCGGGCTCGGACTGCCCGGCATCGACCGCCACACCCGCTGCCGTAACGCATGACAGCGCCAAAACGGCAAACGGCAGGAGACCGGCGATGCGCTCCAGGTGGCCCATGGACGCGAAAAGTCTAACCCGACCGCGCCGGTACCTCCGCCGCCGACAGGATCCGGTCGCCGGCGACGATCCGCTCGAGAGCCTCCCAGCCGGCGACCACCCGACCGAAAGCGGTAAACGAGCCGTCGAGATGGGGCTGCGGCGACAGGGTGATGAAGAACTGGCTGCCACCGGTGTCCGGCCCGCCCAGGGCCATGCCCAGCGTTCCCGCGGCAAATCCCCCGGGCCCGATCTCGTCACGCACCACGTAGCCGGCGCCGCCCCAACCGTCGCCCCGTGGATCGCCGCCCTGGACGACGAAGTCGGGCACCACCCGATGAAAGGTCAGGCCGTCGTAGAACCCGAGCTCCACGAGCTGGAGCAGGTTGAGGCAGTTGAGGGGCGCCTCCCGGCAGGCCAACCGCAGGCGCACCGGACCGCGGTCGGTGACCAGCTCGATCTCGCGCGGCTGCCAGGTGCGCCGCACGATGCCCTTGTAGTCGGCCACCCGGCGGCCGGTGTCCACCGCCCCCACCGGCGGCCGCGACCTGCCCAGATCGACCAATGCGTCGGCCGCCGTCCGGCGCAGCAGATGGGAGCCGCCAGCGGCGTAGCGCTCGAGGGCGAATACCGCAGCCTCGGTCTCGGCCGGCGCCGCCACCGCCCGGGCGACGATGGCGTGGATGCCGTTGAGCGGCAGCTCGGGCAGCTCATCGGCATAGCGCTCACCCGCCACCGGGCCCAGCAGGTCCACTACCGGCACCAGTGGCATGTCCGCCAGCCAGCCCAGGGCGGCGGCGCGGACGCCCGGGTCGGGGTCGCCCAGCCCGGCAACGACCGTTTGAGCTCGCCCCGCCTCCTCTACCAGCAGAGCCGCCAAAGCGGCCTGCCGCACGGCCGGATCGCCGTCCCCGAAGAGCCGGCGCACCAGCGCCCACTCGCCGAGAATGCCGGCCGCGGAGGCGGCGGCGGCGCGGTCGCCGGCTTCGCCGGCGGCCGCCGCGGCGAACGTCTCGCGCGCCGCCCGGGGCTCGTCGCCACGAGCCAGGGCCATCAACGCCGCTCGCCGCAAGGCGGGCTCGCCGTCGCTCGCCATCGACACCAGACGGTCACCCAGCGCGTCGTCAAGCAGCCACAGGCCAGCGGCCTCGATGGCGGCCAACCGCACGCCGCTGTGCGGCGCGTCGAGCAGACCCAGCAGCGGCCCGCGCCAGTCGGCCGCCGGCGCCGCCAGGCCGCCCGCCAGCAGCCGCGTTGCGGCGTTCAGGGCGCGGATCCTGGGCCCCGGCTCGGCGTCCCCGAGCAGCGGCAGCAGACGGCCGAGGTCGCTGCCCTCTCCAACCCTGCCGAGAGCGCGCGCCGCCCAGGAACGGATCAACGCATCGCCATCGGTGAGCAGGCGGCGCAGGATCGGCAAGGCCTCGCGCTGCGGGTTGCGGGCCAGGCCGTAGGCCGCCCGTGCCCTGAGCTCGGGCTCGGGCCGCGCCAGGCCACGCTCGCCGCGGCGCACGACCTCGATCCCCGAAAAGCGCCAGAGCGCGGGCAGCAGCCGCGCCTCGAGCTCGTCGGGGGCCAGCCGCTCACCGGCCTCCAAGACCACCGCCAGCTCCGCTCCCAGCTTGGCCAGCGCCTCTATCGCCAGCTTGCCGGTGCGGCGATCTTCGTCCTTCACCGCCCGTCGCAGCGACCGGGCAGCCCCCGGCTCACCCAGCTGGCCGAGGGCGAACGCCGCCGCTCGCCGCACCTCCACCGCATCATCCACCGTCAACTCCTCGAGTGCCGGCAGCCCGCGAGGATCACCTATCCGGCCCACGGTGACCGCCAGCTGGCGCCGCAGCGCCGGGCCGCCGGAGCGCGCCGTGTCGACGGTGTAGGCCTCGAAGATCTGACGATCCACCAGCAGAAGGAGAAGCGCTCGCATCTCGAGGTCGGGCACCGCCAGGCTCGGGACCGGCTTGACCGGCGACGTCCGCGAGACCGGCCCGGCCGTCGTGCAGGCGGCCGCCACGAGCAGGGCGACCGGCAGCAGGCGGGTCGAGGCCGGACGGCGGCGCAGGGTCATCGGTCAGATCATCGCATGCAGCCGCAAGCGGCCCGTCGGGGCGCTCTTGTCGCGTCGGGCGACATCGGCTCTGGGGGCCCATGCGACTGCTAGACTTCGTGATTCGGCGGCACCCGCCGCCGCCACGATGAGCGACGACTACAGGGTCAGGGGCAGCTCGATACGATCGAAGTTCGACTTCGTTCACGACCGCTTTGGCGACGGCGCCGAGCGCCGGCTGAAGGAGCGTTTTCGCGAACGCGGCATCCTGCCGGTGCTCGACTCGGTCATGTACCCGTTCGAAGACTATGATGCCGTGAACCGCGCCATCGCCGAGGAGTTCTTCGACGGCGACATGTCGGGGCTGTCCGAGGTCGGCGCCTACTCGGCGCAGAAGGTGCTGACCGGGGTCTACAAGGCGTTCGCCGCCGGCAAGGACTACTCCGGCTTCCTGCGCCGCGCCGCGGTGCTGCACGAGCGGTTCTACAGCCACGGCGGCATGCAGGTCGATCTGGCGGAGGACGGCAGGAGCGCCACGATCGTGCTGCGCGGCGCGCCGACCTACTCGGAGTCGGACCTCTATATCGCGGGCGGTTTCTACGCCGGCGCCGCCCACCTGTTGGGGGTCCGGTCCTTCAACTGGGAGCTGTCGTGGGACGCCTCGAGCGCCCGCTTCCTGCTGCGTTGGGAGTCGACAGCCGCTCCTGCCGGCGAACCGTCCGCCTGATCTCGCCATGTCCACTGCATCGCAGCCGGCGCTTCGCGCCCGCGGCCTGGGTCGCCGGTTTGGGCGCGATTGGGCGTTGGCACACGTCGATCTGGAAGTGGCGCCAGGCGAGACGATGGTGCTCGCGGGCTCCAACGGCTCCGGCAAGACGACCCTGTTGCGGATCGCCGCTGGCCTCTACAAGCCGAGCCGGGGCAAGATCGAGGTCTACGGGCTCGATCCCCAGCGCGAGCGTCTCGAGTGCCGACGGGCGCTGTCGATGATCTCGCATCAGGCTTATCTCTACGACCGTCTCACCGCTATCGAGACGCTGCGTATCTGGGCCCGTCTACTGGACCGCCCGTCTGCTGACTCGGATCTCATGCCGCTGCTGGCCAGCGTGGGCCTCGAGCGGCGACCGCGGCTCCAGGTGGCCGGTTTCTCGGCCGGCATGCGCAAGCGGCTGACGCTGCTCAGGACGCGCCTCGAACAGCCCCGGCTGCTGCTCCTGGACGAGCCGTTCTCGGCCCTCGACGTCGAGGGCAAGAGACAGGTCGAGGACTGGATCAGGGACGCCCGCGAGGCCGGCGCAGCAGTCATCATGGCCTCGCACGCGATTCTCCGCGTCAGCCGGCTGTGCGACCGTGCGGTGCTGCTGGAGCGCGGCCAGATCGTCTGGCGGGGCGACGGGGAGGGGCTGGCGCGGCGACTGGGAGAGCAGGCGTGAACGTGATCCGTCAGGCGTTGGTGCTGGTGGGCAAGGACATGCTGCTCGAGTGGCGCGGCCGGTCCCGCTTCATCTCGGTGCTGCTGTTCGGCGTCGTGACTCTGCTGCTGTTCTCGTTTGCCGTCGGCCCGGACAGCGTCGCGTTGCGGGCTGCCGCGGCAGGCTTCCTGGTCCTGGCGCTGCTGCTGAGCTCTACGCTGTCATTGTCCGAGAGCTTCCGGCTGGAGCAGGAGGAGCGGGCTCTCGAGGGTCTCGTGCTGCTACCGGTAGACCCGGTGGCGCTGTTCTACGGCAAGGCGATCGGCAACACGCTCTTCCTGTTGCTGCTGGCGCCGATCTTCACCCCGGTGGCGCTGGTGCTCTACTCCGTCGAGCTCGGGGCGATGAAGATACTCACCCTGGTGGGGCTGTGGGCACTGGCCGCGGCCGGCCTGTCGGCCCCCGGAACGCTCTACGCGGCGATGACCAGCCGGCTGCGCAGCCAGGACGTCCTGCTGCCGCTGCTGCTGTTTCCCCTCGTCGTACCGGTGCTGATGGGCTCGGTCAAGGCGATGGCCCTGGTGCTCGGCGGCGATCCTCTCGAGCAGCTGCGCTCCTGGACGGTCCTGCTCGGGGGATTCGCCGTCATCTACTGGAGCCTCTGCGGGCTGCTATTCCCCTACGCCATCGAGGAGGGGGGATGAGCCGGATCTGCCGTGACTACCCTGGCAGCGCGGCAGGACCCGGTCCAATGGGCGGGGCAGTTTCGCGCCGGACGCGAGTAGAATCGCCCCTGGGCGCGGTTGGCGGCCGGGGTTCGACCGTTTCGGTCCACGGCTGTGGCGCATCCAGAGGGGGACGAAGATGACTCGCCGGATCTTTGGGGTCAGGACTCTCGGGCTACTCGGACTGGGGCTGCTGCTGGTGGGCAGCTATTTCGGACTGTTCGTGGCCCCTGCAGAGCGCTACATGGGCCAGGTGCAGCGCATCATGTACGTGCACGTGCCCTGCGCCTGGATCGCCATGGTCTGCTACACTGCGGCCTTTGTCTTCGCGGTGATCGGTCTGTGGAACGGCAAGCCGCGCTGGGATGCCCGAACCACCGGCGCCATCGAGGTCGGAGCGGTGCTCAACGCGTTGCTGCTGGTCCAGGGCTCGATCTGGGCCCGCGCCACCTGGGGCGTCTGGTGGGATTGGGACGTGCGGCTGACCACCTCGCTGGTCATGCTGCTGTTGTTCGCCGGCGTTCTTGCCCTGCGATCGTTTGTCGACGACAGCGACCGGCGCGCGACCTGGACCGCGGTGGCGACGATTGTCGCCTTTGTCGACGTGCCGCTGGTCTATTTCTGCGTCCGCTGGTGGCGCAGCCTGCACCAGACCCAGTCGACGCCCGAGACGGTGTCGCCGGCCATGGTGCTGCCGCTGCGACTCAACGCCATCGCCATCCTGCTCATCGCCATCTGGCTGATCGCCCAACGGGCGAAACTGGAGCGTGAGCGACTGCGAAAGGAACAGGTAGACGAGCCGGCGCGAGTGACTGCCGGCCTGGAGGTTACTGATGCCTGATGGCACCATTGTCGGCGGTTGGTCTTACGTCATCGCGGCCTACGCGATCACCGCCGTGGGTCTCGCAGCCTACTTCTGGAGCCTGCGGCGGCGGCTGAAACAGATTCACAACGAGGATTGACGTCATGAGCCAAGAGAGAAAGCGCCGGCGTTTGCTGGCGGTTGTGGCCCTGCTGATCGCCGGCGGCGTGATGGCCTATCTGGCCTTCGGCGGCATCGGCGAGAACCTGGTCTACTACTGGAGCCCGACCGAGCTGCGCGAGGCTGGACCGCGCGCCTTCGGCGCCAGCGTGCGCCTGGGCGGTCTGGTGGAGCCGGGCTCCATCGATCGGCAGGCGGACGGCCTCACCATGCGCTTCGCCGTCACCGACGGCGAAGCCAGCGTGCCGGTGGTCGCCGAGACCGTGCCGCCCGCCATGTTCCGCGAAGGCATCGGCGTCGTCGTCGAAGGCACCATGCTGCGCGACGGGCACTTCCAGACGCAGCGTCTGATGGTCAAGCACGACAACCAGTACCGGGCGCCCGAGGACTTCAAACCGGAGGACATGAAGGAGCTGATGAAGAGCCTGCAGTTCGAGGAGACCGGCACCTGATGGCGACCATCGGTCAGATCTGCGTTCTGGCGGGCCTGCTGGCCTGCGCCATCGGCACGCCGGTCGCCTTCGCCGCGGGAGCTTCGCGCTCGGCGCGTGGCCTGGTCTGGTCGCGGCGTCTGGCGTTGGCGTTCGCCGGCGCCATGCTGGCCGCCAACCTGGTGATGGAGTACGCCCTCATCACCCGCGACTTCTCGGTCTCCTATGTCGCCCAGGTCGGATCGCGCGCCACACCGCTACACATCACGATCGTCTCGCTGTGGTCGTCGCTCGAGGGCTCGATCCTGCTCTGGGGGCTGGTGCTGGGCGGCTTCACCGCCGCGCTGGTTGTGCTGCAGCGGCGCGGTCACGAGGACTACCTGGCCTACACCATCGGCACCCTGCTGGCCACCGGGCTTTTCTTCAGCTTCCTGATCGCCGGCCCGGCCAACCCCTTCCAGACAGTCTCACCGGTGCCGCTCGACGGGCCGGGGCCCAACCCGCTGCTGCAGAACCACATCCTGATGATCATCCACCCGCCGATGCTGTATCTCGGCTATGTCGGCATGAGCGTGCCGTTCGCCATGGCCGTGGCCGCGCTACTGCGCGGCCAGCTGGGCGCCACCTGGCTCAAGCCCCTGCGCAACTGGCTGATGGTGCCCACCGGCTTTCTGACCCTCGGCATCATGCTCGGCGGCTGGTGGTCGTACGAGGTGTTGGGGTGGGGCGGCTACTGGGCCTGGGACCCGGTGGAGAACGCCTCGTTCCTGCCCTGGTTGACCGGTATCGCGGCCCTCCACTCGGCGGTGGTCCAGCAGCGCCGCGGCACCCTGAAGGCGTGGACGGTGATCCTCATCATGGTCACCTTCCTGCTCACCATCCTCGGCACCTTCCTGACCCGATCCGGGGTGGTCAACTCGGTGCACTCGTTCACCCAGAGCCCGATCGGCCCGCTGTTCCTGGGCTTCCTCGGCATCGCCCTGATCGCCGTGGTAGTGCTGCTGGCGATGAGAATCGACACGCTCGTCTCGGAGCCCGCCGAGGACGCCATCGTCGCCCGCGAGGGCGCCTTCCTGATCAACAACCTGCTGCTGGTCACCCTGACCTTCACCGTGCTCATCGGCACGCTGTTCCCGATCATCGCCGAGGCGGTGCGAGGCGTGAAGGTGAGCGTCGGCGAGCCCTACTTCAACCGCATGGCGGTGCCGGTGTTCTTCGGCCTGCTGCTGATGATGGGCATCGGACCGGCCCTGCCCTGGGGTCGCGCCAGCCGCGCGGAGCTGCGGCGGGCCCTGCTGCGGCCCTTGCCGGCGGCGCTGATCGGCGCCGCGCTGACGGGTCTCGTCTTCAGCTTCGAATGGCAGATCCTGCTGACCGGAGGGCTGGGCGGCTACGCCCTCTGGGTGACTCTCGACCAGGGGATGCGGCCGGCTCGGGCACGGGTCCGCGGCGGTGAGCCCGTACCGCGTGCCCTGGGCTCTTCGCTGACCCGCTCGCCGCGGCGCACGGGCGCCTATCTGGTGCACTTCGGCGTCATCGTCACTTTCATCGCCGTGGCCGCATCGGCCAGCTTCCAGACCTCCAACGAAGCGACCCTGGCGCCGGGCGACCAGCTCGTCGTCGGCGACTACAACCTGGTCTTCGAGGGTGCCGTCAACGATCGCCAGCCGCACCGCGAGGTGCAGAAAGCGGTCGTGCGGGTCGAGCGAGGGGGACGCCGCCTGGCGGTGCTCGAGCCTTCGCTCAATCAGTACGACACGCAGCGCGAGCCGATCATGACCCCGGCGGTGCGCAGCTCTCTCGGCCACGATCTGTACCTGACGCTGGGCAGCGTCGGCGCAGACGGCAGGGTCGGTCTGCGAGCCATTCTCACGCCGGCGGTGATCTGGATCTGGATCGGCGTGCTGGTCATGGTGGCGGGCACTGCGCTGTGCCTGATCGAGCCGCGCAGCGAACGCGCCCAGACGGCCAGCGCGGCGCCGGAGGCCGCGGCGACGTGAACCGGACGGTCCTCGTCGTCGGCGCCCTGATCGTGGCGCCGCTGCTGATCTTCCTGGCGCTGTCCTTTGGCAAGGATCCCCGGGCCATCGAATCGCCGCTACTGGAGGCGCCGGCGCCCGGCTTCGCTCTGCTCGATCTAGACGGCCAACCGGTCAGCCTGGAGGAACTACGCGGCCGCCCGATAATGATCAACTTCTGGGCCACCTGGTGCCAGCCGTGCATCGCCGAGCATCCGGTGCTGCAGGCGACCGCCCGCCGCTACGAGGGCCGGGCGCATTTCATCGGTATCGTCTACCAGGACGACGCTGAACTGATCCGTGGCTTCCTGGCCCAGCGCGGCGATTGGGGCCGCACGCTGCTGGATCCCGACGGCGAGACGGCAATCGCCTACGGGGTGTACGGCGCCCCCGAGACCTTCTTCATCGACACGGACGGCACCGTGGTGCGCAAGGTGACCGGCCCCATGGGTGCCGATTTCCTGAGCGGCATCATCGAGGAACTGCTCTGAGCCGGCGAGCGACAGCCACCCTCCTGCTGTTCCTCCTGACCGCCACGGCGGTCATCGCCCAGGAGGCAAGCGATGTGCGCCAGGCGCGCATCGGCACGCCCGCCGGGCCGCCGCTCGACGGCGCGGCGCTCGAGAGCATCACGGAGGAGATCTCCTCGCTGATGCGCTGCCCGGTCTGCCAGGGGCTCTCGGTGAACGACTCGCCGACGCCGCTTGCCGCCGCCATGAAGAACGAGGTTCGCGATCTGCTCGCTGCCGGCTACAGCGGCGACCAGGTACTGGAGTACTTCGAGCAGTCATACGGCGAGTTCATCCGTCTGGCGCCGCACGCCCGGGGGTTCAACCTGACCGTCTGGCTGGCGCCGCTCGCCCTGCTGGCGCTCGGTGTGGCGCTGATCCTGCGACGCCGGCGGACGGCTCCCAGCCGACCCACGGCGGCCGCGGCCGATCCCGACCTGGTCGCCTACCGCGAGCGGGTCCGACACGAGGTGGGGCGGTGACCGAAGCGGCCTGGCTGCCCTCGCTGCTGGTGCTGGGCATCGGCCTGGCGATCGGTCTGGCGGCGAGCGCCGCCGTGCGCCGGGGCCGCAAACGGAGAACCGGCAAAGCCGGTCAAGAGCTGCAGTTGCGCGACCTCGAGGCGCGGCGTGACGACCTGTACCGGCGGCTGCGCTCGCCGGATCTCAACCCCGGCGACCGCGAGAGCCTCGAGCTGGCGGCGGCGCACACCCTGCGCGAACTGGATCGGCTGGCGCCGGGACGGTCCAAGAGCAAGCCACCGGCCGCGGCGGTACCCCGCCCGGCGGCGGCGGAGGGCGCCCCGCTGCCGATCGGCGGCCGCCACCCGGCGTTGGTCGGCTTTGTGGCCGGTATGGCAGTCGTGCTGCTGGTGGGAACCCTGGTCTACCTGGCGGTGCGCGACTCGGGGGCCGGGGGAGCGCCGCCACCGCCCAGCGGCGCGACGGAGGCGCCCCACCCCGCGAGCGAGTCGCTGCCCGCCGACCTGCGGCGGGAGCTCGAGCAGCTCGAGGCCGCCGCGGCCGCCGCGCCCGGCGATCTCCTGGCTCGCAAACGGCTGGCCCTCGGACGGCTCGACGCCGGTCTCCTCTTCGAGGCCTTTGCCGATGCCGAGGCGATTCTCGCCGCCCAGCCCGAAGATCCCGACGGCCTGTTCATCCAGGGTGTCGTGCGCGTGTCGATGGGACGCGGCGCCGAGGCGATCGATCTGCTCGACCGGGTGATCGCCCGCTACCCCGAGCACCTGCAGGCGATGATCTACCGCGGTCTCGCCCTGGCCCAGGGCGGTGACTCGGAACAGGCCATCGCGACCTGGGAGATAGCCCTCGAGATGGCCGGCGGCAGCCATCCCGACCTGCAGATGCTGCTCCAGCAGGCGTACGCCCAGCAGCAGGCGGCACCCGCGGCGTCACCGTTGCCGTCGACGCCACCGCCAGCGCCCACAACCGCTTCGCCGCCACCAGCACCGCCCAGCGCGCCGCCGGAGGCGACACCGCCCCAGGACGCCACGGCCTACCGGGTGACCATCGAGCTGGCGCCCGGCGGCAGCATCGCGCCCTCCGCCGTGCTGTTCGTCTTCCTGCGGCCCGGGGAGACCGGACCACCGGTCGCCGTCAAACGCATCCCAGCGCCGCGCTTCCCGCTGCAGCTGACCCTGGGAGCCGACGACGCGATGATGGCGGGAGCCGCACTTCCCGCCGCGGGAACCCTGGTCGCCCGCCTCTCCGCCAGCGGCACCGCCACCCGCGGCCCGGACGACCTCGAAGTCAGCTCCACCGCCACCCTCGGCCAGCCCGTACGCCTCGTCCTGGGCAGCCCCTAGCCTGACCTTCTCACCGATCGTCGTAGCGAAACGTCGTAACTGCCTGAAGATGCGAGGCTTGTGACCGAGGGCACCGCAAGCGTGCTCGAAGCA
>CALZJC010000053.1 GCA_945787525.1 Thermoanaerobaculia bacterium
AGCTGGACAGGATGAAGCCGGCGGCGCCCCCGACAACGTAGATCAGCACCATGCGTCCCGGGCCGTAGAGCCGCGCGGTGGCGGGGGCCAGCTGGCGCACCCAGAGCATGTTGAACACGATGTGGAGCAGGCTGCCGTGCAGCCAGGAGGCCGAAAGCACGGTCCACCAGCGGTCGAGCAGGAAGACCGGCACCGCGCCGCTGGCGCCGAAGCGAACCAGCGACTCGGTGCCCGGCGACAGCATGCCCAGCATGCCGCGGGCCGAGATCGCCGCCGGATTGGCCAGCAGGCTCAGCAGATAGAGCGCCGCGCAGGCGCCGATGGTCAGCTTGACGAAGCCGAGGTCTTCGCCCAGGCCGCGCAGCAGGTGGCCCCAGCCCCACAGGCTTGGGCTGATCCGGCCGCAGTGCGGACAGCGCGGTTCGTTGACCCCGACGAGGCGGCCGCAAGCGGGGCAGACGACCGAGCCGCTGGTCTGGCGCTGGAAAGGCAAGGCCTAGTCGTCTCCCTCTTCCTCGCCCTGGTCGCCTGCCGGCGCCGGCGTCTCGAGGCTCTGCACGATCTGGCTCACCTCGACCTCGGCCTTGCGGATCCGGCCGCGGCACAGCTCGAGCAGCTCCGCCGCCCGGCCCAGCTCTTCGGCCAGCTGGTCGATATCGACCTCCTCGGACTCGATGCGGCCGAGGATCCCCTCGAGCTCCTGCATGGCGGCCGAGAAGCTGACCTCGTCTCCGTTCTCTTGGCGCTTGTCGCTCATCCTGCCTCCACCCGGCTGCGCGTCTCTCCGTCGGCAAAGCTGGTCACCAGCCGATCGCCGGGACGCAGCCGACCGGCCTGCTTGACCGCTCTGCCGGCCGCGTCGCGAGTGATTGTAAAGCCCCGTTCCACGGTTCGCTGCGGCGCCAGCTGCTGCACCAGCCGGGCCTGGCCCTCGGTGCGCGCCGCCGCTTCGCGAAGCAGGAGGCGTGCGGCCGCCACCATCTCGCCACCCAGCCGTTCGGGCAATGCCGACTGCCGGGCCAGCGCCGCGGCACCCGCCCGGCACAGCCGTGGCGCCAGGCCGGTGGCGCGCTCGGTCTCTCGACGCAGCCGGCGGCGCGCGGCGTTGGCCAGCTGACCGGCGAGGCCATGGCGTCGCTCGGCCGCGGCACGGAGCCGGAACCGCGTCAGCCCCAAGCCGCGCTCGACGGCGCCCAGCCACTCCCTCGCCTCGCCCAGCCGTTCGCGCGCGGCGCGCGGCAGATCACGGCCGATCGCCGCAACCGCGGTGTCGGCCTCACGCACTCGCTCGATCAGCCGCTCGGCGGCCTTGGTCGGCGTCTTGAGCGCCGTGTGCGCCGCCAGATCGGCGATCGACCGGTCCGTCTGATGGCCGAGACCGGTGAGCACCGGCAGCGGGCAGCGAGCCACCGCCTCGGCCACCCGTCGGCTGTCGAAGACCGCCAGGTCGGTGCGCGAGCCGCCGCCGCGGATCAGCGCCACACAGTCGGCATCGAGGCCCGCGACCGCGGCCAGCGCCGAGGCGATCTCACTCTCGGCCGCCTGTCCCTGCACGGCGGCATGCACCAGCAGCACCCGAAAGCCGTAGCCGCTCTCGCCCAGGGTGCTGACGAAATCGTGGTAGGCGGCGCTGTCCGCCGAGGTCACCAGTACGATGCGCAGCGGCAGCGCCGGCAGCTCCAGGCGCTTGTTGCGCTCCAGCAGCCCGCCCGCCTCGAGCGCCGCCAGGGTCTCGCGGCGGCGCCGCGCCAGCAGCCCCAACGAAAAGGTCGGATCCACCTCGCGCACCACCAGCTGCAAGCGCCCGAATGGCGGATAGAAATCGAGGTCGCAGCGGCAGCGGATCGCGTGCCCTTCCGACAGCTTCTGCCCATCCGCCGCCAGGCTGCGCCGGATACGTTCGAAGTCACGTCGCCAGGCCACCGCCTCGAGCTTGGCCAGGACCTCGTCGCCGGCGCCTTTCTCGATCAGCTCGAAGTAGTGGTGGCCGCGTTGGCTGGGCCGCAGACGCTGCACCTCGCCAGACACCCAGATCGAGGCGTAGGCTTCGCCGACGAGGTCGCGCAGCTCGGTGCAGAGCTCGGAGACGGCGTAGGTCTGCTGGCGGAACGGGAGATTCAGCGGGGCTCCTAGTGGAAGCCCACCAGTTCGTCGGACGACTCCAACGGGATGGCGTCCACCCAGGCCTCGGCGCTGCGGTCACCCAGCGTCAGCTTGCTGAGGAAGTCCCGCGCTTCGTCCCGGTTGTAGAACAGCCGCCAGATGAAGGTGTGGCCCGCCGGAGCGGTGAAGTAGGTATAGCCCTTGGTGCCATCGGACAGATCGAAACCGAGGTCGGTTTCGCCGTTGACGCCGACGCAAGCGGCGGCGATCGCCCGGTAGGCCAACGCCAGAGCTTTGATGGCATCTTCGTGATCGGCGAGCTCTTCCTTCGACAGGGGGGTGTGGTAGACCGCGATCCGGTCCGCCTCCTCCTCGGCCAGCAGGTTGTAGGCCACGTCGTGGCGATCGAGCGCCTCGCGCGTCTCGTGGGTGGTGACAAAGACGTCGTCGGTGCCCGCCACCTTGTAGGTGATGGCGAAGACGGCGTCGTCGAGGTCGGTGAACGCCTCGGCCAGCATGCTCTCGTCTTCGATGGTGAAGTAGTAAAGGCGGTTCATCAGCCTGCGTGAGCCCATCGGCAACTTCCTCCAAGCTCGCCGCTAGCGTCGGGGCCGAGCCTTCTCTGGTCAGGTTATCGGGTCCGCGCCCGCTGGGCGAACCCCCAGCAATATAGCAGATAGTAGACTGGCCCACGGAGCCGGTTCGCTCGTCGGACGGGGCTCCGAATCCACACACGGCCGGCGTTGTCGTAGGCGCCTTGCCGTTCATGAGCCACCCATGGCCGGCGCCGAGCCCATCTTCAACCTACGACTGCCCGTTGCCCTGGTGCGTTTCTGGGACGCCGCCGGCGGCCAGCCGGCCGCACTGCCGGCTCTGCTGCCGGCCAACGCCGGCATTCACGTCGTGGCGGAGGATCGATTCCTCGTCCTGCCGGCGGCCGGCGATCCGGCGATCTTCGACACCGCGGTGTTCTGGTGCCGGCGGTTGCTGGCCGAATCGGCGAAGGCCGGACAGCCGACCCGGCTGGCGGCCCTCGTGGCGCCTGGCGAGGCGGCCTCGGTCGCCGGTGAGATCCAGCCGGCCGCCGATCCGCTGAACGCGGATCTCGACGTCCGCCCACCGGAGGTCGAGCCCGGACGTATCTACCTGACCGCCTGGGCAGCCCGCATCCTCGAACGCTCGCACACGCTCGAGGCGGGCACCTCCTACCAGCGCCCCTCCGGCACCAGCGTGCCGCTGATGGAAGTCGGCCGGCCGACGCCCAGCCTCGAGCCGTGGCGCAATCCGGAGATCTTCAACCGCCCGGTGAAGCTGGTCGAGCGCCAGGCCGAGAGTCGGCGACTCCAGGCGGCCCTGGACGGGGTCGGCCTGCGCCTCGAAGGTCCCCTGGGCTGCGGCAAGTCGCGCCTGCTGGCCGCCACCCTCGACGACCGCTCGGCGGACCCCCAGTGGCTACGCGCTCAGCCCGCCCGCCGCGGCGCGCCCAACCTGCTGGCACAGATTGCCGGCCAACTGCTGGCGCCAACGGCCCAGCAAAAGGAGGATCCCCGGCACCCGAAGATCGAGCCACTCGAGGCGGCCCGGCTGCGGAGTCTGTTCGAAGCCGCGCGCCGAGCCGGCCGGCCGGAGCTGAGCCGCTGGTTGCTGACCGCGCTGGCAAGCGCTGGCGCCGGGTCGGAGACGCCGCTCTATCTGGTCATCGACGACGCCGAGCAGCTGGAGCCCGGCGATCTGGACCTCGCCGCAGGCCTGTTCCAGACGGCGCAGGAGACCGGCGGCCCACGGCTGGTCTTTGCCGGCCGCGCCCGCTTCTGGCCGCCGACGCTCGACCAACTGCCGCGCCTCGAGCTGGCGGCCCTCGAAGAGGCCGAGATGAGCCAGTTCGCCGAGCGACTGCTCGCCGGCCTGTCACTGCCCGCCGCGGTCCGGGAACGCCTCCTCCACGCCACGGCCGGTTTCCCGTTCGCTCTCGAGGAGGGCATGATCGAGCTGATCCGCGACAAGGAGGTGCGGCGGATCTACGGCAGCTTCTTCTTCGGCGGCAAGGAGACCGCGCACTACCGCCCCTCGCTGCGGCTTGTCTGTCACCTGGAAGCCGAGACGACACGACTCGGTGCGGCGCCGCTGCGGCTGGCGGCGCTGGCCGGGACCGCCGTGCCCACCAGCGAGCTGGGGGCGGCGGCCGAGATTCTCAACCAACGGCTGACCGATGGCTGGTCGGAGCGAGCGATGGCCTCCGGGCTCGCACTAAGCTGCGAAACGCCGTGGGGCGAGGGCATCGTGCCTGCCTGCCCGGCCTTTGGCGAGGCGCTGGCCCGAGGCACCGACGCCGAGGGCGGCGCACAGGCCAAGCGGATCGTCGGCGAGCTTCTGGCGGCGCGAGGCGGCTCGGGCGAGGCACATTGGGCCGCCTACCAGTTGCTCGAGGGCACTCCCGAGGGGGCCGACGCGTTGATCACCGCGATCCAGAGCAGCTTCGGCAAGACACTTGCGCGCGAGGAGGTGCTGGCCGGGCTCACCGCGGAGCTTCATTCCCACCAGCAGCGCGGCGGGGCGCCCTCCACCGCGTTGAAGCTGCTCCTGCAGATCCTGCCGGTGGCGCGCCGGCTCGGCAGGCTGAACGAGTACGAGGACGATCTGGCCAACGCCGTCGATCTCGCCGCCGACGACCCCCAGCGGCTGCTGGCCCTGGCCAGCGTCAAGGCCGAGTTGGAGCAGGAGGCCGGCCGGTACGACGACGCCGAGACCACCATCCAGAGCGCGCTCCAGCTGGCCAAGGGCATCGATCTGCGCCGCCAGGCCCTGCTGCTCATCCAACTCGGCCGCCTGTTCATCCGCCAGCGACGCAACGACGAGGCGCGGCAGCTCTTCGACAACCTGCGCCACACTCTGGAGGAGCAGAACCTGACGCCCCTGGCCGCCAGCTGCCGCTTCTACCTGGGCAATATCGCCATGCAGGAGAACAAGCTCGAGGAGGCGGCCCGCCACCACCAGGCGGCCCTCGAAGCTCGGCGAGAGCAGGACCTGCCCGGCGCCGCCGGCCTGTCCCTTTCTGCCATGGGAGCCGTGGCTCTGGCACAGGGCCGCTACGCGGGCGCGTTGGAGGCCTACCAACAGGCCTTCGATCTGCTGCTCGAGCACGGCAAGTCGACCGACGTCAGCTACACGCTGATGGGCCTCGGTAGGACCCTCAGCCTGCTGGGCGACTACACCGCCGCCTCAAAGCCGTTGCGCCGGGCGCTCGAGCTGCGCGCCGGCCGCGACGACGTCGCCGGAGAGTCGATCGCCCGCCTCGAGGTGGCCAAGAACTACCTGCAGCTGGGGCAGCCCGACGCCGCCCTCAGGGAGGCCCGCGAGTCTCTCTTCCGCCTCGAGCTGCTGTCGCTGCCCGGACCGACGGCCGACGCGGAGGCGTTGCTCGGGCGCGTGCACCTGGCGCAGCGCCAGTACGAGCAGGCACGCAAACATCTGGCCACCGCCCTGGCCACTCACCGGAGCCTGGCACTCGAGCACGCGTCGGCCTTCGACCTGGCCTGGCTGCTGGACGTGGCGCTGGGCTCCGATGATGTCGAAAGCGTGCGTCGCTACGCCATAGAGCTCAAGGACCTGGTCGAGCGCGTCGACCCGCTGGACATGGGTGAGCGACTGCAGCTGAGGATGTTCCGCGGCCTGGAGTACCTGAGCGACCGAGGGCACAAGGTGGTCGACGCCCGGTCGCACCTGGAGGCGGCGTATCGCGAGGTGCTGCGCAAGGCGTCGCACCTCGAGCCGGAGGCGCGCCACCGCTTCCTCCTGCAGATCGACGACAACCAGGCGATCGTCGAAGCGGCGGCGCAGCTGGGCATCACCACCCAGCCCGACCCGACGGCCAGCTAGTGTTGTGTCTCCGACTTGGCTTGCCGTATGGGCGAGCCATCGGCGTTGCTGGCAAGGCGCGCTGAGGCAGGCATAGCCGAGCCTATGTCGAGGAAGCGCAACGTAGCCAGCGACGTCGAGGGCCGTCCAGACGGTAAGGCGAAGTTGGAGACACGACACTAGATCGCGTCAGCCCCACCCGCCTGCGGCGTCCTCATGAAGAAGCCATAGAGCGCCAGCACCAGGCCGATCAGAATGGGCACCAGTCCGACCAGGTAGATTGGGTCCTCGTCCACCAGGAAGTAGAGGAAGACCGCCAGGCCCACGCCAGCCACCATGGTGATCAGCCCCCCCAGCTTGAGGCCCATCCTGAGGCTCTCGGCCCGCCGCCGCTCCCGCCGCTCCTCCTCTTCCCTGATCAGCGCCCGCACCGCATCGGCCGACTCCGGCGATCCGTCCAGCATCTTCTGGTGGGTCTCGCTCCGGTAGTACGCCTCGCGCTCCTTGCGCCGGTTCTCCGACCAGGTGGCGATGGCGATGAACGTGAAGACGCAGATAAT
Organism: Thermoanaerobaculia bacterium; assembly: GCA_945787525.1. GTDB lineage: Bacteria > Acidobacteriota > Thermoanaerobaculia > Multivoradales > JAHEKO01 > CALZJC01. Next base: position 6,519 of record CALZJC010000053.1, read on the forward strand.
GGCGACGACGGGAATTATGAACACTGAGTAGACCATCTCGGAATCCTCCCTGGGGTTTCGCTCCGTTCTCCTTGTCTGACTCCTTCCCGCCGAGATCGGTTGCGTTGGCCCGGGGGCGCATGCAACCGGCAACCGGCAACCGGCGTCTGACATGAATGGGTCGATGAATGCGCCTCGCGAAGATCAGGACCGGGCGGATGTGGAACGCGTCCTGGCGGGCGACACCGAGGCCTTCGCCGGCATCGTCGACCGCTGGCAAGGACCGCTGGTCAACCTGGCCTACCGTTTCTGCCGCGACCGGAGGAGAGCCGAAGAGATGTCGCAAGAGGCGTTCCTGCGGACGTTCCGCTTCCTCGACCGCTGGCGCGGCGACGCCGCCTTCTCGACCTGGCTCTTCGCGCTGGCGACCAACGTCTACCGTTCGCAGCTGCGACGCCACCGGCCCGAGGAGGTGGCGCTCGACGAAGCGCGCGATCCGGGCGATCCGAGCAATCCGGAGGAGGACGCGGCGAGAGACGAAACCGCCCGGACCGTCCGACGGCTGGTCGCCGCGCTGCCGCGCAAGTACCGCGAGGCGCTGACCCTCTACTACTTCATGGACATGGACATCGCCGCCGCGGCCGGATGCCTGGGGATTCCCCAGGGCACCCTCAAAGCCAGGCTCCATCGGGCGCGGTCACGGCTCAGGGATCGACTCGACAGCGGACCTCCAGAACCGGCACCGGAGATCGCAAGATGAACCAGGACGCCATCGACAGGGCCTTGCGCGACGAGCCCGAAGTCACCCCGTCGCGCGACTTCTCCCACCGGGTGATGCGCACGGTGCGAACCGAAGCCGCCAACCGAAAGGCGATGCCGTTCCCCTGGCAGCTCCTCGGCGGCGGCCTGGCGCTCAGCGCCGGGCTGACCCTGTTCGGCGTCCTCAGCGGCGCCGCGCCGCCAGATGCCGCGCTCGCCGAACCTCCCGCCTACCTAACCGCTTCCCTGGCCTGGCTGTCGGCGACGCTGGCCGGCAGCCTGGCACTGGCCTGGTGGTCGATGCGTTTCGCGGGCCGATCGTAGACCCCTGAGGGCAGACCGGCTGCGAGGCGGCCCGAGAGGTCGAGGTCACCGCCGACGAGGTGCGCGTGGCGCTCGCCCGAACATGGCCGCCTTGCCGTCCGGCTCGCTCGCTACGGGTAGTAGCCGCGCGTCGTCCGTGCCTTGAGCTTGCCGCCGCGCACCTTCACCTCGACCTTGCGGTACTCCCCGTCGCCGCCCGGGCGGTCCGAGGTGTAGGCCAGCAGGTACTGGCTGCGCAGCTCCGCCTCGATCTGGCCGTAGACGTCCCCGAGGTCCTCGGCCTTGGCGATGTTGAAGGACCGGCCGCCGGTCTCGGTGGACAGCTGGGCCAGTTTCCTGCGGATGCCCAGGTCGAACCGGCCGACCTCGAGGCCGATGCTGTAGATCCCGACGCCGCTGCGCCGGCCGTACTCCAGGGCCTCCTCGAACGACACGCCGCTGGCGGTATCGTCGCCGTCGGAGAGCAGGATCAGGGCGCGCCGCCCGGTGGCGCCGCGGAAGTAGTAGAGCGCCGTGACGACGGCGTCATGCAGCGTGGTCCAGCCCACCGAGCGCAGCCCGGTGAGGGTCTGCTCGAGGGCGCTGACGTCGCTGGTCGGCGGCATCAGCAGATAGGGCTGGTCCGAGAAGCCGAGGGCGAAAGCGCGGTCGCGCTGCTTCATCACGTTGCGCAGGAACGCCAGCGCCGCCTGCTGCGCCTCCGGCAGGGCCGAGACCATCGAGCCCGAGGTGTCGATCGCGATGCCGACCGTCAGCGGCAGATCGTCCACCAGCTCGAACTTGGTCACCCGCTGCCCGCGGCCGTCCTCGAAGACCTCGAACTCCTCCTGGGTCAGGTCGCGGATGAGCTGACCCGATCCGTCGACGACGGTGGTGTAGAGCTCGACCAGATTGACTTCGACCTCGTCCATGTACTCCGGCGTATTGAGAAAACGCACGTCCTCGGCGCGGCTGCCGTCGTCGAGCTCGGCCACCGCCGTCAGGTAGACGATCTCGCTCGACACCGGCACGTCGATCTCGGCCTTCCAGGGCGGCGTCTCGAGGCTGGCCACGACCGCATCGTTGAGCCGGAACTCGACGCCCGCCACCCGCCGATCCTCGGGCACGGTGACCTCGGCCCGCACCTCGGTCCGGCCGCTGGCACCCCGGCCTCGCGGCGGCTCGACGATGCGCACGGTCAGCGCACCGCGCTGCAGGTTCAGGATCAGGTCGTCGCTGGCCACCAGCTCGCCTTCGGCGTCGTAGCCCTCGACGCGCACGACCTGCTCGGTCGGGAAGTTGGACAGCCTCAGCTCGGCCGAGTACGGCGGCCGGTTCCGCGTCAGCTGGGGCACGCCGTCCACCAGGAAGACCACCTTGTCGATGTTGTCGCCGGTGACCAGCGCTTCCGCCCGCCACAGCCCGACCACCACGTCGGTCTCCGGCGGCACCAGCAATAGGCTGTCGGCGCCGGCCAGGCGCTTCGTTGAAAGCGCCTCGCCAAGGGCCACGACGGTTTCTTCCGCCAGAACCGGCTCGTCCACCGGCACCGGTTCGGTCGGCACATCGAGGGCCAGGCTGAGATACGCCTCGGCGCCGCCGATCTCGTCGCGCAGCCGGAGGTGGACGACGAACGGGTCGCCGGGCCGCAGGGCGCGCTCGACCTGCAACGCCACCGGCGCCGTGCGCTCGGGCGGCAGCTTGAAACGCAGCCGGAACTGGTCGAAGACCTTGCCCCGCAGCTCGACGACGCCGTCGACGCCCACCTGGACTTCCGGCGGATCGAGATCCGCCGCCGGCACGAAGGCGACGTCCTGCGGCAGGGTGACCAGGATCCGCGTGACGATGCGCTGGCCCTCGCGCTGCGGGAAGAGGACCTCCACCTTGTCCACCTCGAGGTCCAGCGGCGCTTCGGGCAGCGGCGTCAGCATCGCCCGCCGGGTCCAGGCCGCCAGGTCGGCGGGCGGCGCGAGCACCGCCTGAAGCTGCTCGGTGGTCGGACGTTTCTGCCGGTAGCCCCGCAGGCCATCGATGCCGGTGGCCCGGTCGATCTCCCGGGTGTCGGGGCAGGCCTGCACATCGAACCGCTTGGCCCGGATCAGGCCGCGCAGCTCCTCCCACTGCTGCAGCCAGTACTGCATCTCGCTGGTGTAGAGCACCCGCTTCGACTCGATCGGCAGCCACAGCCGGTAGAGCTCCGAGGTGTCGGGCGACCTGTAGAACACCAGCGGCACGCCGGGACCCTGCTCGTCGTAGGTCCAGATGTCGAGCGGCACGAAGGCCTGACCGCATTCGATCGGCAGCCTGGAGACGGGCTCGCCGTGCAGAAAGAGGGCTTTTGCCCGATCGTCGACAAGGCCCAGGAACTCCTGCCGCACCAGGCGGTGCCGCCGGTCGATCGCCTCCTCGAGCTCGTTGAGCGTCGTCTGCGGGCTCGGGTCGCGCAGGAACTCCTCGACAAAGGCGGCGCGCTCGGCCTCGTTCATGCCGACAAAGGCCTGCCGCTGCTCTTCGGTGAGCAGCAGGCCGGAGCCGCTCTGGTAGAAGGCGCGCTGAGACTCGGACCAGCTTTCCGGCGCGCTCGGCGAACGGGACAGGGAGATCGCCGGCAGAAGCAACAGGACGGCGGCGGTGAGCTGGACCAGTCTGCGCATTGGGCACCCTCCAAGCAATCCGGCTGCCAGGCCGGAGACGGATTCACTCCGCGGGCCCGCTGGCATTCACCGACGGGGAACTCTATAGTCCCCGGCCTGCAATAATGCAGGCCCAGGCCGCCAATATGCCCGAGACCCGACAGAACGAGCCGATCGCCAGCTGGAGCGAGGGCGACAACGTCTCCGGCTTCGCGATGGTCAGCCGCAAGGAGCTGCGCCAGGATCGCAACAACAAGGACTTCCTCGACCTGGAGCTCAAGGACTCGAGCGGCTCGATCGTCGGCAAGGCCTGGTCCGACAGCGCCGCCCTGACCGGCGATTTCGAGGCCCATCAGTTCGTCGCCTTCCGCGGCCAGGTCAAGCGCTACCGCGACCAGCTGCAGCTCAACGTCACCGACTGCCGCCAGGCGACCGAAGAGGACCGGCCCCGCGGCTTCGACGAGGCCAAGCTGATCCCGTCGACGCGCGAGGACATCGACGACCTCTGGTCGAGACTCGACGCCCTCTACCTCGGCGGCGCCGTCGAGCGACCGATACTGCGCCGGCTGGGCGAGGAGACGCTGGCCACATTCCAAGACCGCCTGCGCGAGCACCCGGCCGCCAAGTCGATCCACCACGCCTACCGCGGCGGTCTGCTCGAGCACACGGTGTCGATGGCCGAGCTGGCGGTCCGGGTCTGCGAGCAGTACGCGCACATCGACAGCGACCTGGTGCTCATTGGCGTGCTATTCCACGACCTGGGCAAGCTGCACGAGCTGGGGGCGATGCCGGCGAACGACTACACGCTCGAAGGCCGCCTGGTCGGCCACGTGGTCATCGGCCGCGACCTTTTGCGCGAGCGCTGCGCCGCGATCGACGGCTTCCCCGACGACCTGCGCCTGCGGCTCGAGCACCTGGTCCTGTCGCACCAGGGGCGACTCGAGTTCGGCTCACCGGTGGCCCCGATGACGCCGGAGGCGTTCGTCCTGAGCGCCATCGACGACCTGGACTCGAAGCTCGCCCAGCTCGAGCAGGCGCGGCAGTCGGGCGAGGAGACACCGTGGATCCGGGCGCTGGGGCGGTATGTGCATCTTGGGGTGGCAGCAGAGGAGGAGGCGACCGCGGCGGAGGCGCCGCGAGAGCCGACAGCCGAGGAGGAGCCCGTCCCGGTGGCCTCGGAGCCCGAGCCCCAGCAGGGGGCCGAGTCCGAGCCGGGTCTGCCGCTGCTCGACCCTCGCCCGTAGCCTGAAGCACCGGCGGGCGGGCGCCCAGGCCACCAGCTGGGGACCGGGGGACGCGCTACGCGCTGAGGGTGACAGGAAGCGCTCGCGCCTCGGCGCGAGCTTCATCCAGTCACCGCGGGTCGGCCCGTAGGCCACCGCCTGGGGGACTGGATGAAGCCCGCGCGGCGCGCGGGCGCTTCCTGTCCCCGTGAGCAGCACTTTGCAGGACGACCCGCAGCACATCTACAACTCCATCCGGTAGAGCATCCAGTACACCGCCACGCCCGTCACCGAGACATACAACCAGATCGGCAGCGTCCAGCGCGCGATGGCGCGGTGACGGTCGAACCGTTGGCGCAGCGCCCGCACCAGGGTGATGACGGCCAGAAACGGCACCGCGGCGGCGAGCACCGTGTGGGTGAGCAGGATCGTGAAGTAGAGCGTACGCACGCCGCCGGTGCCCTGGAAGCGAACCGAACCGACCTGGAAGTGGTAGGTCAGGTAGCTGATCAGGAACAGCACCGAGCAGGAGAATGCGGCGATCATCACCGCCCGGTGGGCGGCGATGCGGCGCCGGCGGATCAGACCGAAGCCGATCACCAGCAGCACGGCGCTGATCGCGTTCAGGGTGGCGTTGACGGTCGGCAGATCCGCAAGCTCCGGCATCCACCGATCATAGCCCCGTCCAACGCCTCGACAGACCGCCAGCCCGGTCCTGCCACCAGTCGGCACTCAACACCGCCGCAGTCCGACCCGCGGGGACAGGATCAAGCTCGCGCTCCCGCGCGAGCTCTTCCTGTCCCCTTCAGCAAGATTCGCAGGGCGGCCGCAGCAAGCCCCACTCAGTGCGACGCGTGGTCGTCGTGTTCCCCGTGCCCCTCATCCATCGCCGCCGGCTCGGCCGCCGGCGCCGCCACCTCGGTCGCCTCCGGCTCCGGGAACTCGGCCAGGACCGCGGCCACCTGCTCGCCCATCCAGGAGTCGAAGTCGGCCTCCTCGTGCACCATGAAGAAGCCCCGCATGCGGTAGTGGCCGAGGCCGCAGAGCTGGGCGCAGGCGATCTCCCAGCAGTTCTTGGCGGCGGCGCAGGCGGGAAACCGGGACTCCTCAGGAGTGGTCATCACCGGCTTGAAGTGGACCGGGATCTCCATGCCGGGGATGGCGTCCTGCTTGACCCGCATGGTGGGCAGGGAGAAGCTGTGGATCACGTCCTTGGTGCTCAGCAGCAGCGTCACCGGCCGGTCTACCGGCAGATGCAGCTGGTTGATGGTGACGACGTCGTCCCGCGCCCCGGCGCCGCTACGGTCGAGACCGATCGGATTCGTCGCCTCGTCGACCAGGTGCGGGTCGCTGGGGCCAAAGACGCCGTCGGGACCCGGATAGTGCATGTTCCAGGCGAACTGCTGGCCGACCACCCGCACCATCAGCGGATTGTCGGTCGGATCGTGAGGGGTCACCCAGCGGGCCCAGGCGGGAATCGCGAAGGCCACCAGCAGGATCACCTCGGCGACCACGATTCCGACCTCGACGTAGCTCGAGAAGTTCGACTTGACCCCGGTGTAGCTCGCCTTGGGGTTGGCGCCGGCGCGGAAGCGGAACAGCACGTAGAGGAAATAGAGCGCCCAGCCGACAAACAGCACCGCCATCAGCCAGTGCAGCAGACCGGTCATGTAGTCGAGCTCGGCGCCGTGGGCGGAGCCGTCCACGGGCATCCAGCGTTGCAGGAACTCGGTCATCTAGTGCCTCCTCGCGCAGGTTCGCGTTGCAGGGCGTCGAGTCATTCGTGTCGCCGACCAGGCGC
>CALZJC010000054.1 GCA_945787525.1 Thermoanaerobaculia bacterium
ATCAAGGTCGTGCGCGCCGACCAGCTCGGCGGTGACGGCCCGTTCGAGTACATCGACTGCACCAGCCTGCGCCAGATCCAGGACGCGGTGCGCAAGCACCGGGTGGGCACCATCTACCACCTGGCGGCGCTGCTGTCGGCGGTCGCCGAGGAGAAGCCGCACGTCGCCTGGGAGGTCAACATGGGCGGCCTCTACCGGATCCTCGAGGCGGCCCGCCAGTCCGGCTGCGCGGTCTTCTTCCCCAGCTCGATCGGCGCCTTTGGCCCCGGCACGCCGCGCCAGGGCACGCCCCAGGACACGGTACAGCGGCCGACGACCATGTACGGCGTGACCAAGGTCTCGGGCGAGCTCCTGTGCGACTACTATCACCGCCGCTTTGGCGTCGACACGCGCGGGGTGCGCTTTCCGGGCCTGATCTCCCACGCCGTGATGCCCGGTGGCGGCACCACCGACTACGCGGTGGAGATCTTCCACGACGCCATACGGTATGGCCGCTACACCTGTTTCCTCGGCCCGCAGACCCGACTCGACATGATGTACATGCCCGACGCCCTGGCGGCGGCGATCGACCTGATGGAGGCCGACCCCGAGCGTTTGGTGCATCGCAACTCCTTCAACGTCACCGCCATGAACTTCACCCCCGAGGAGCTGGCGGCGGCGATCCGCAAGCACCTGCCCGACTTCGAGATCGACTACCGCCCGGATCCGGTGCGCCAGGCGATCGCCGATTCCTGGCCCGAGTCGATCGACGACAGCGCCGCCGCCGAGGAGTGGGGCTGGAGGCCGAGATGGGACCTCGACGGGATGACCCGAGAGATGCTCGACAAGCTCTCCCCGCGGCTGCTGCGACCGGGGAGCCCTGATTCCGAGGAGTAGGCATGCCGATCGACCGACTGCACGAGACCCTGGCCGCGGAGTTGGCCGAGATGGAGATCGCCGGGACCTGCAAGGGCAGCGAGGACGTGTTCACCGCCGTCCTGCCCGCCGCCGCCGGCCGTGGACCACGGTTCCAGCTCGCCGGCGAAGGCGGGCGCGCGTTCCTGCGCATGAACTCCAACAGCTATCTGGGCATGTCGCTGCGGCCCGAGGTGGTGGCCGCCGAGGAGGAGGCGGCGCGACGGCTGGGCACCGGGCCCGGCGCGGTGCGCTTCATCTCCGGGACCTACGCAGAGCACCGTGATCTGGAATCGGCGTTGGCCCGGTTCCACGGCCGCCAGGCGGGCATGGTCTTCAGCTCCGCCTACGCCACGACGATGGGGGTTCTGCCGCCGTTGCTGACCCGAGAGACGGTGGTGATCAGCGACGAGTTGAACCACAACTGCATCATCAACGCGATCCGGATGGCGCGGCCGGGAAGCAAGGCGATCTACCGCCACAACGAGGTCGGCGAGCTGGAGGCGCGGCTCGAGGAGGCCGCGGTCGCCGGCCACCGGCGCGCGATCGTCGTCACCGACGGCATCTTCAGCATGCGCGGCGACCACGCGCCGCTGGCCGAGATCATGGGGCTGGCGCGACGCTTCGACGAGCGCTTTGCCGAGAACGTCGTCGTCGTCGTCGACGACTCGCACGGCGTTGGTGCCTTCGGCCAGACCGGCCGTGGCGTCGAGGAGCACACCGGCGCGCCGCCGGCCGACCTGCTGATCGCCACCCTGGGCAAGGCGCTGGGGGTCAACGGTGGCTACGTCGTCGGCCGTCGCGACATCCTCGCCTACCTGCGCGAGAAGGCGCCCATGTACATCTACTCCAACCCGATCACCCCGGCGGAGGCGGCGGCGGCGGGTGCGGCGCTGGCGCTGCTGGATTCGGCCGAAGGCCGCCGGCTGTTGGCGCACCTGCGGGCGATGACCGAGCGCTTCGAGAACGGACTGGTCGAGCTGGGCTTCGAGACCATCCCGGGGGCCCACCCCGTGGTGCCGCTGGTCGTCCGCGACACCGCGAGGACGCGCGCCATGGTGGCCCATCTCAAGGCCAATGGCGTGCTGGCCACCGGGCTGGCGTTCCCGGTCGTGCCGCGGGGCCAGGAGGAGATCCGCTTCCAGGTCTCGGCCGACCACACGCCGACCGACGTCGATGAAGTCCTCGGCGTCCTGGCGTCTTTCGAGAGCTGACCGGGGCCCGTTCGACCCGGCTACTCGGCCGGCGCCTCGAGCTCCTGGATCGACTCGACGAAGGCCACGACCTCGAGGATCTTGCGCTGCGCGCGCTCGTCGTCGGTCTCGTCGGTCCAACTCGGCTGCAGGCTCTTCTGGAAGGCGTCGCCCCAGACCGGCATCTCTTTCAGACCATGGCCCTTGACCGTCTCCCGGCCGTCCACCAGCTGGGTGATCAGCTCGGTGGGGAACTTGCCACCGTTGTTGCGGGAGATGGCGGTCAGGTCCGACGGCCGCACGCTGAGCAGCTCGGCCAGATTGCCGTCGCCGTGACCGGTCTCGCCGTGGCAGTTCGAGCAGTAGATGCGATACGTGACCTTGCCCTTGAATATCCTGACCGTCTGCGACGCCGTATCTTCTTGCGCGGCGGTGGCGATGGCGACGGGCACCGCGACGGCCACCAGGAGAACTGCAATCAGCGTAAGAGAGATCTTGGCGCGCATTGGCTACATCCTCCTCAAGAAGTCTGGCGCAGAACCGACGCCGGGATCTTCCATCCAACGGGTTCTCCACGGAAGTATACCTTCCCGTTCACGTCGGCCTCGAACTCCACTTCGTCGTCCGACTCCCAGTCGTCCGGAGAGCGTAGCGCGTAGCCCTGATCCGTGCCGCTGATCAGAAAGCGGCGTCCGTCGGGTGCCCGCCAGGCGGTGGATTCGCCTTCGCGGTCGAAATCGTCGCGGTATCTCGGTGTCAAGGCGCACATCGGCATCTGCCTCCTTCTCCAACGTAGAGCAGGTGCCGATCGCAGTCCACACGCCCCGGGGTGGACGCCGCGCCCACCCCGGTGGAGGGGAGCCCCACCCGGCCCCGGACGCCGGCTCGCTCAGGGCGCCCAGGCCATGCCGTCGGGCTCGCGTCCGGCGGTCAGAAGCCCCTTGACGACCAGGTTCTCGGTACCGACCACGACCACTGCGTCGGCCTGGGTGGCGGCAACCCAGGCGGTGCGGCCGTCAGGCGAGACCACCAGGCCGACCGGCACCGGACTGTCACCGAAGCGGTCGCCGAACAGCCGGTCCTCGAACCCCTCGACCGTACTCAGATCGAGCTGTTTGCGCACCAGCTCGCGCCGCTTGGCGCGGTCGAAGACCACGACCTCGCCGCTGCGCGCGGCCGAGACCAGCACCCGCGAGCCGTCCGGCGTCAGACGCACGCGGATCGGGAACCCCGGGCACGGCACCGTGGCGAGAATCTCCAGGCTCGCGGGATCGATCACCGACAGCGTATCGGCGGCTCGGTTGGCGACCCACACCTCGCTGCCGTCAGGCGCCACGTCGATGCCCTCGGCGCCGTCGCCGGTTGCGATGTCGGCCAGCTTGGCGCCGCTCGTGAGGTCGACGACCGTCACGGTGCCCGAGCCGAGGTTGGCAACGAAGGCGCGTCCTTCGGTCACCGCGACCATGTGCGAGATCTGCTGGGCGGTCTCGACCTCGGCGCGGATGCGGCCGCTCAGCGGCTCGATGACCAGCAGGTGCGCGCTGCCTTCGGCGGTGACGGCCAGCGCCTCGTTCGATAGCCAGGCGAGCCCGTGCGGCCGGCTATGGCGCCCCAGGCCGATCGTGCGCGTCACCTCGGCTGCGGCGATGTCCACTACCGTCAGGGTCGAGCCCGGCGCCTGCCGACTGCCGTAGTTGCTGATCACCGCCGTACGCCCGTCCGGCGAGACCGCGATCTCGTGCGGTGCCTCGCCGGTGGGCAGCGTGGCGCGCTTCTCGCCGCTGGCCGGATCCAGGAAGTCGACGGTGGCGTCGGACTTGTTGGCGACGAGCAGCGTCTCGCAGCTCGCCGGCCAGGCGATGAAGGCGGCCAGCAGGGCGCCGAGGACGGTCGCTCTCACGGCGTCACCCGCTCCGACAGCACTCGCCACGCTCCGTCTTCTTCGGCCAGGGTCATCGTTTTCGTCACCGTGTCGGCGAAACCGTCCGACTCGTAGCCCTGCCGGAACGTCGCCGTCACCGTACCGTCGTCGGCGAGCTGGGCGCTGAGCCGGGAGATCGTAACGCGAATGAAGCGTGGCCGGCTCAGCCGTTGCCGTCGCTGCGTTTCCCACGCGTCGCGGCCCAGCCCGTCGGGCGGCCGGAAGCGGCGGGCGTAGAACGAGAGGTAATCGTCGACGCGCTGTTCCGACCAGGCGGCGGCCCACGCCCGGATGGCGTCGATCGCGGCGTCGGTCGTGGGGATCGGGGGCTCGGCCGGCTTCTCCGGCGGCGGCGTGGGTTGCGGCGCGCTCGCCGCGGCCGGCATGCGCACCGACACCTTGGGCGTCGCGGAGTCGGAGCCGATCGGTGCGCGCACTTTCACCCCGCTCTCTGCCGGTCGTTCGGGGGCCCGCTCGGGCCGGCTGGCCGGCCGTGGCTGCGACATCGCCGCGCCGGTCTTCCTTTGGGCATCGGCGAGGTCGCCGGTGAGACTCTCGATCCGCTGCGCCTGCTCGGCTTCGGCCAGGGCCTTCTCGAGCTCCGCGACGCGGGCGCGCTGGGCGGCGAGCTGCGCTTCGAGCGCTCTGATCTTCCATTGAAGATCGCTCGGCGGCCCGGCCGCCGGCTGCGGCGCCGGCGCGGCCTCCAGATAGCCGGAGTCTATCCAGCCCTCGGTGCCGTCGGGCGACAAGACGTGGCTCCAGCCCGAGGCCTCGCCCAGCAGCCTCAGCCGGGTGCCGGTCTCCAGGCAGTCGACGGCGCTGTGATCGGTCGACGCACCGGAACGCAGACGAACGCAGGGGGCGGCCCTGCTGTTGACCTGCATGTCGGGCAGTGGGCCCGAGTCGGGCGACTGGGGCTGGCCCTGCCCGACAGCCCCGTCCAGCGCCAGAGCCAGGAAGAGAGTGGACGCGAGAGCGGGGCGCTTCATGCCGGATCCTGCGAGAAGATCGGCATCTTATCGCCAGGTGTAGATGGCCAGAGTCTCCTCCAGGCGCTGCAACTCCGCGCGGCCGGCGCGGACCCAGGTGACCGCGAATCCACGCACCCTGTCGCCGGGAGAGTTGGTGAGCCGGACGACCTCGGAGGCCAGCGTGATCACCACCTCCGGCAAGGTCAGCCGAAGGTCGAGACGCTGGCCCGTCGCCGGCCTGTCGCCGGTCTCGACCGCGATCAGGGCGCCGCTCGCCGAGAGGTCATCGGTATGGCCGTGGTGGGAGTTCCACTGCGCCGGTAGGTGCAGATCGTAGCGCGGTGCTGTCCGGATCGGTCCCAGATAGCGCGCGGCGGCCTCGGCCAGCCGGTGCTGGGGCAGATCGACGTCGAAGACCTCGAGTCGCGAGTCGTCCTGGAAGCCATCCAGCTCCGCCAGCCGGCTGGGCGGCGAGAGCACCAGCAACTGGCTGTCGCGGCAGGAGCTGTCGCGCGCTCTGATCTCCTTGTGGAAGCCCGCAAAATCCGTGTCGGCCAGCGGGTGCACGACGATCACCAGGTCGAAGGGGATCTGCCGCACCATGTGCACCGCCGCCAGGGCCGCCGGCACCCGGTGCATCTCGAACTCGGAGCGCGACAGCACCCGCCGCGTTTCGGCGAGCGAACCGGCGTCGCCGATGGCGAGGATTCTCATGATCGATGGGCTCGGTGGCGCACCGAACATCTTTGCCTGGTCGGCCTCGACAGTCTATGAGGCATGGCACAGCATACCCGCCGGATCGGCGGTCGGGCGGCGCGATAGGATTCCATGCACGAAACGAGGGAGGTGGGCATTGAGCAGATTCGACGCAGCGCGTCGCTTGTCGTTGATCGCGGCGCTGGTGTTGTGGCCCGGAGTTGGCTTCGCGGCGCCGCAGGACGAGAGCGGCAAGACCGAACAGGGAGAGGACCCGACCCGGCCTGAAGCGACCCGGGCCGAGCCTGAGCAGACGGTGCCCGAGGACATGGACGGCAGAGCGCTGAGCGCCGTGCCGCCGGCTCCAGAGGCCCGATTGCGGCAGTTGGGCATCGAGCTGAAGGAGCCGCCCGCACCGGTGGCCAACTACGTGCGCGCCGTCAGAACCGGCAATCTGGTCTTCCTCGCCGGCCACGGACCGGCCAAGCCCGACGGGGGCTACGTCACCGGCAAGCTGGGCAGGGACCTGACCGTAGAGCAGGGCTACGAGGCGGCGCGTCTCGCCGGCATCGCCCTGCTGGCCTCGCTCAAGGCCGAGATCGGCAGCCTCGACCGCGTGCGCCGCATCGTGCGCGTCGAGGGCATGGTCAACGCCACCCCCGAATTCACCGATCAGTCCAAAGTGATCAACGGCTGCTCCGACTTCCTGGTCGAGGTGTTCGGTGAGCGCGGCAAACATGCCCGCGCCGCCGTGGGAATGGTCTCGCTGCCGGTCGGCTTCGCCGTCGAGATCCACATGATCGTCGAGGTCGAGTGAGCGACCCGCCCAAAGCCGCTCTGGACGCGCCCCCGACCCTCGACGAGATCCGCGCCGCCCGCGAGCGGCTGGGTGAGCGGGTGCGCCGCACGCCGGTCTGGCGCCTGCGCGGCCACCGTCTCAACGGTCTCCTCGGCGAGGCCACCGAGGTGTGGCTCAAGCTGGAGCTCTTCCAGTACGCCGGCACCTTCAAACCGCGCGGCGCCCTGATCAACATGATGGCGCTGGAGCCCGAGGAGCTGGCGCGGGGCGTCTGCGCCGTCAGCGCCGGCAACCACGCCATGGCGGTGGGCTATGCGGCCGGGGTGCTCGGCACCAGCGCCAAGGTAGTGATGCCTCGAAGCGCCAACCCGGCGCGGGTCGCCGGCTGCCAGGCCTACGGCACCGAGGTCGTCTTCGTCGGCGACGTGCACGAGGCGTTCGACGAAGTGCGCCGGATCGAGCGCCAGGAGGGACGGGCGTTCATCCATCCGTTCGAAGGCAAGAACACCATCCTCGGCACCGCCACCGTCGGGCTCGAGATGCTCGAGGAGCTGCCCGATCTGGACGCGGTGATCGTGCCGATCGGCGGCGGAGGGCTGTGCGCCGGGGTGGCCTGCGCCTTCAAGCAGGCGCTGCCCAGGTGCCACGTGTTCGGCGTCGAGCCCGAAGGGGCGGACACCATGCATCGCAGCTTCGCCTCCGGCAAGCTGGAATCGATCGATCAGGTGCGCACCATCGCCGACAGCCTGGGCGCGCCGCATACCGAGCCGTACAGCTTCGCGCTCTGCCGCAAGTACGTCGACGAGCTGGTGATGATCGACGACGACGAGATCCGCCGGGCGATGCTGCTGATGTTCGAAGAGGGCAAGCTGGCGGTGGAGCCGGCCGGAGCGGCGGCAATGGCGGCGCTCTGTGGGCCATTGAGTGATCGGTCAAGGGGGAGGGCCGTGGGCCTGGTGGTCTGTGGGACGAATATCGACCTGGGGACGTTTGGGCAGCAGGTGGCTGGCTGAGCTTGTGAGGCAGCTGATTCGAAACCGGCTGGTCAGCGCTCCGAGTCCGCTCGTCGGCTCCATGAACGCAATAGATACAGTAACTTAGAGCCGTCTCTTGAAGGCGGTAGAGACGGCGCTTCTACGAAGGAGGGGACCCCACCATGCAGCTCCAGTATCTCGAAATCGTGACCACCGACGTCGACGCCGTCTGCGCGACCTATGCGCAGCTGCACGGCGTGACATTTGGCGCCGGCGACCCCGGCCTGGGGGGCGCCCGCACCGCGCAGCTTCCGAGCGGCGGGCTGCTCGGCGTGCGCGCGCCGATGCACGAAACCGAGACCCCGGTCGTCCGGCCCTACCTGCTCGTCGACGACATCGAGGCGGCGACCGCCGCCGCCGTGGCGGCCGGCGCCGAGATCGCGCACCCGCCGATGGCAATCCCCGGCCACGGCACGTTCGCGATCGTCATCCAGGGCGGCATCCACCACGGCCTCTGGCAGGTCTGAGGCGTCGGCCAGCTCCCTGCCGGCAGCCAGATCCCACCGTCGTGGGGCCGGCGAATCGGTTACTCGAGCACGCACCGTAGGGCTGGTGCCTGCATTCCGATGTGGTCCCGGCCGATCACCGCGAAGACCCGCTCGCCGGCGAGGACCGCCCGGCTCAGCACTCGGACCATATGGAGGTCGCGCAGCTCGGCGGAGGCGCGTGCGATCTCGTTGGTGAAGACGCCGCCGGTGCTCGCCGAGGTGGCGTAGGGATCGAACCAGGCCAGGCCGGCCTGCCACCAGCGCCGCGGATACGGCCAGTGGCGCCAGAACGCTCTGTCCAGCGTGTCGAGGTCGGTGATCTTCGGGGCGATGCCCGGCAGCGCCCGGTTGGCGAGGAGGTCGCCGACCGCGGCTTCGAGATCGTTCCTCCCCAGGCGGTGGCGACCTCGCAGCATGGTCGCCTCGCGCAGCAGGAAGAACAGCTGCACTTTGTCGGGCCCGAAGCGATCGGCGAGATAGCCGACCTCATCTTCCGCCGGTGGCTCCAGCGGCTCTACCGGCAGTCCCGCCCGGGCGGCCAGCATGCGCACCAGGCCGGCCTCGCCGTGGGTCCGGATGGTCGCCTCTCGATCCTGTCCCACCGCCGAGGCGTGGCCTTCGTGGAAGACCAGGGTCGGCTCGGTTTCGGCAAACGCCCGCTCGATCCGGTCGAACTGCGGATCGCCGGGATCGAGCGAGTGCACCGCGCCGAAGTAGTAGAGGGTGCCGCCCTCGGCGTGGCGGAGCTGTAGAGGTTGGCCGGCTCCCCGGCGACCGGCGGAGTAGCTGGCCAGACGCCTCCCGCAGTCGCCGCCTGCCGCGCGGGTCTCGGTCGGCGCGAACAGGCAAGCGACGGCCAGGAGCGACAACGGTAGGCGGCGGGCTCGAATCTCGGACCCGAGCGAGAGCCAGCCTGGCCGGCCTTCCGCGACGAGATCCGGGCGTTCCTGGCGAGCTCGCATCTGAAGAAAACCGCCAGACCCCTTAGTCAGTCGCTATCGCTATCGCTATCGCTGTCGCTGTCTCCGTCGGCATCCCCGGAGAGGGAGATCTGAAACGTGGGCTCGTGGACGCCGGGGGTCAAACCGTGCTGGATGAGGTCGGTGCAGTGCGAGATGAGGCGGAAGGTGAACGGCGAATTGCCGCTCGGGACGTCGGCCAACGAGAGATCGTACTGGCTGAACGGATAGACCCCGCCGCTGAGCGGGAAGTCGAGGTCCACGTGGAGCGTGCCGTTGCCGGCCGAGTTCGTGTAAAAGGCGTTCGCGGTCGGAATGGCGGTGTCGCCGTACGTGAAGATGTTGTCGATCTCGCTCGTCGGCGCTGCCGGCGTTGCGCCGATGCCGGTCAGCGGGCTGCCGCTCGCCAGCTTGTACCAGACGGTGTAGATGTGGTTCGGCTTGGCGTCATAGACCTTGAAGGTCAGCCGCGTCGTTGTGTGGCTCTCGTTCACCTTGACCGTCGCGACAGCGTTCGAGAAATCGTGTCCGCAGACCGCCGCGTTCGCCTCACTGATGATGACGTCCAGCACCTGCGGCGGACCGGCGTATGCCGTGGCGGCCAGGAATGCGAGCATTGCACCCGTTGCTACCACCAACTTGATCTTCGTGTATACCGCTCCTGGGGATGATCTGCGTGTTTTCATCGTTTTCGCTCTCCTGGTTGGGTGTCGTTGTCCGGAGGCCTAGCGCGGCGCTGCACGGCCGCAGGGCGGCGGGCTTCCTGATCCGGAGCCAGGGTAGCGAGCGAGATGCGACGGATCTTTCGGGAATCCTTCGGGTTTCCTGATTTTGCAGAGAGGCCCGATAGCCTGCTGCCCAATCAGAGGTGGCAGCCGAATAGTCAGGGGGCCGCTTCGCCGGCGGCCCTCAGGGACAGGCCGTGGGCGTGCCCAGCTCGAAGGTGACGTCGGCGCCTTCGCCGATCTCAGATCGTCGAAGAGCGCGAATGCGATGGTGACGACCTGGGTCGCCTCGGTCTTGGTGACCCGGCCCGGGGTGTCTCAGCCCGACCGGAGCCGTTCGACGATCTCGGCGAAACGAGGATCGTCTCGCAGGGGCTCGAGTGCCGGATCGCTCAGGACCCGGGTGACCGATTTCATCCCCGCCTCGACCGCCTGCCGAAGCCAGGCCAGGGCCGCCTCGTGGTCGCCCCGCTGAGCGGCGACGCCGGCCATCCCCTGGAGGTTGAACCACATCTGCGGACGCGCCTTGAAGACGCTCTCGGCGGCCTCCAGGGCGGCGGCCTGTTCGGCGAACCGGCCCAGGCGCTCTAGCGCGACGGCCTCGTTCAGCTGGGCATGACTCGTCAGAGGATGGTCCGGGTTCTGCCGTGATCCTTTGCGGAAGCTCTCCAGCGCCTCTTCGTACCGGCCCAGGTTGTGGTACGCGAGCCCGCCGAACAGGAGGCACTGCGTGGAGTCGGGATCGAGCTCCAAGCCGGCCCGGAACGATTCCAGCGCCTTTTCGTGGCGCCCGGTGATGTCGAGCAGTATCCCCATCCCCATATAGCCGGCAAGAAAGTCCGGCCGCAGATCGATCGCTCGGCGAAAAGCGGCCTCGGCGTCGTCGAACCGCTCGAGCTCCATCCGCGCCCAACCCAGCTGAAACCAGGCGGGGAAGAACGCGGGGTCGAGCTCCGTAGCGCGCGCGGCCAGCTCCTCGGCCTCGTCGAATCGGCCGTGCATGTCGATCAGGAAGCGGGCCCTGAGCTGAAGCACCCAGGGATCGTTCGGTGCCAGCTCCAACGATCGTCTGGACATCTCCTTGGCCGTGTCGAACAGGCCGCGCATGCTGTAGACGAAAGTGAGGGCGGCATAGGGAGAGGCTAGCGCGGGATCCAGCCGGATAGCCCCCTCCGCCTCCCGTTCCGCCTGATCGAGTAGTGCCGGATCGTGGCGCGAGTTCCAGGCGATGTGCGTGCGAGCCATCGCCGCCCCGGCAAGAGCCGGCGCATAGCCGGGCTTGAGCCGGCCCACCTTCTCCCATGCCTCGACGCTCATCCGCAGGGCCTCCGGGTCGCCGAAGTTCTGCAACAGAATCTCGGCGGATGTTTCGTACTCCCGCACCTTGAGCTCGGCGACGTCGGCCGCGGGCGTCTCCGCGCGTTGCCAGGGCGGCCATGACGCCTTCTCGAGGGCGATCCAGACGCCGAGCAGCACCGCGAGCGCCGCCAGGGAGAAGACAAGCCCGCGCCGTCGACGGGCGCCCGCAGGTCCAGCCGTGGCGGCCGCCGGAGTCAGCGAGCGAAGGTCGCTCAGCACGGCCGCGAAGCTCGGATAGCGGGCCGCCGGGTTCTTGGCCAGCATCCTGCGAACGGCTTGACGAAGGCCGCTCGTTACGCCCGGCCGGTCCAGGTGCGGCGGATCCGCGGCCAGCAGCGCCGCCAGCGTCTCGTTCGCCGACCCTCTCTGGAAGGGGTGGGCGCCCGCCAGCATCTCGTAGAGCACGATGCCGAAAGAGAAGATGTCGCTGCGAGGATCGGCCTCCTCGCCCCGCAACTGCTCGGGCGACATGTAGGCCAGCGTCCCAGGGGCGGCGCCCGCTCGGGTCAGGGCAGTCAGTGTTTCCGCATTGCCCGAGACGCGACCCGAGACAAATCGTTTGGCCAGCCCGAAGTCCATCACCTTGACGTGCCCCTCGCCGGTGATCATCACGTTGCTGGGCTTGAGATCGCGATGCACGATCTCCTCCCGGTGGGCCTTGTCGAGCGCTTCGGCCATCTCGGTGGCCAAGTGCAACGCCTCGCTCACCGGCAGCGGACCCTCGCGCAGCCTCTTGCTCAGACTCTTCCCGTCGACATACTCCAGAGCGATGAAACCCCGACCCTCCGCCTCGCCGACCTCGTAGATCTTGCAGACGTAGGGATGGTCGATCGCCGCGGCGGACTTGGCCTCGCGCAGAAAGCGCCGGCGGGCGGTGTCGTCCCGGCCGAGGTTCTCGGGCAGGAACTTGAGGGCGACCCTGCGATCCAGCCGGGTGTCCTCGGCGAGATACACCACCCCCATCCCACCCTCGCCCAGCTTCTCGAGGACGCGATAGTGGCCCGTGGTCGTGCCGATCAATGGCGGCTGTGCTGGAGGTGGCAGCGGACGACCCTCCTCAACAGGCCTGTCGCCCATGACTCAGGGTGGGCGGGAGGCCTGGCTCGGATTGTAGGCCACCCGGGAGCCAGCTGTCGGTTCAGCGCCCAGCAGATGGCGCAGTCCAAGAAGCTACTCGCCTGCAGCGGCTCTTGCGGAGCCCACATTCACACACCGCGACGGCCCCAGCTCCCGCTGCGCCATCGGACAGGCATTGCGAACCCCCCAGACGAAGTCCGTCTGGATCGCCCGGATCCCCGGCGCCTGGCTCTGTCCCCCGACGCCCCAGTAGGCGTTGACGTCGAACCAGGCCTCGGTCGGCACGCCGTGCACGCTCTTCGGCAGCCCGGCGTCCGACAGTTCGTCGGCGAAGATCGCCAGCGGCGGCAGCCCCTCCGCATCGGCCCCGGCGCGGGCGTGGCAGGCGATGCACGAGGCCGAGTTGGTAAATCCCGCCTCGGTCACCGAGTTGCCGAGCAGCGTCGGCCGTCCGGTGGGGGTGACGAACTCCGTATGGCTGCCCTTGAGCCGGTAGGAGAGCCAGGCCGGGTCCTCCGGCGTCGGCCGGCCGCTCTCCCGGCCGCCGCCGACGTATTCGCCCCCCGTGCCGATCCCGAACGCCCTGAACAGCTCCTCGAGTCCCTCCGAGATGCCGTCCGCCCGGCGATACTCGCGCGCGATGTCGAACGCCACGACCCCCGCTCCGTCGACGTTGTCCAACTGGTGCGGCGGCGTGTAGTTTGCCGCCGCCGGCGCCAGCCCCGGAGCCGCCGGCGGCAGGTGCGCCTGGACGGCCGGGTAGCCGAAGCTGTCGTTGCACCCCATCCAGTCGCACCGCCCCTGGTTGTCGCCATGCTCGAACGTGGCCCAGAACCAGTTCGGCAGGTCCTTGGTCGAGATGTGGAAGGCCAGGAGCAGATACGGCTGCTTCGGCTGCCCGTCCTCGAGCGCCAGGTTCATCACAACATAGGGCGAGTTCTGCTCGATGTCGATCCCCAAGTCGGGCGCCAGCCGCACCGCCAGCCAGTTTGCCTTCACCATCACCGAACGGGTGGGAAAGTCGATGCTGACGATCCGCGACGCCTCGGCTCCGCCCGCGGCCGGCCGCGACGGC
>CALZJC010000055.1 GCA_945787525.1 Thermoanaerobaculia bacterium
CGGGCCCGCTCGCTGGCCGACCACGCGCCGAAGAAGCTGCTCAAGGCTCTCGAGCGGGGACCGAACGGCGAAGCGCCGAGTGCCGGGCAGGTTCTCGCCGCGATGTTCGACGACGCCGACAACCTGCTGGTGTTCACCACCGAATATCCGTTGATCCTGGCGCTGATGGGAACCAACACCGCCGCTTTCCTGACCGCCGCCATGCTCGACGTGAACCAGATCGAGGCCTACGTCAAGGACCACGACGCCGGCGACATCTCGCGGCCGTGGAGCGCCACTCAGCTCGAGTCCTATGTCGGCAAGGCGCCGGCGGACTCCTTCTTCGAGCCCACCGTGCACGCGGCGCAGGACACCGCGTTCGTCTACTCGAGCGAGATCCTGGGCCGCAACAAAGCCCTGGCGAGAGCGGAGCGGCTCTACGACAAGAAGGTCAGCGAGCGTCTCGCCTGCGACCTCTCGCTGAACCTCGACATCCTGCGTGCCGAGCGCGGCGGCGAGCGCGACGGCAAGATCCGCGACCATATCGCCGCCACCACCGACGAGGCGGATCTGACCCGACAGCGCGACCGCTGCCAGGAGCAGCTCGCCTCGCTCGAGGCGTTCACCCGCTCGCTCTTCGAGTATCAGCCGAAGAACGTCGGCGAGCGCAAGGAGATCCTGCGCACTTTCCTCAGCCTGGCCAACCAGGATCTGGCGCTGCGCGGCTCGGAGGGCGAGGAGCGCCGCGAGAGGCTGGAGGCGATGGGCCGCTTCGAGGAGTGGTTGGATTCCGCGGTCGCCTAGCGTAAGAAGGGCAGGCTGGCCCGAAGCACTATCTCTGGGCGTTGTCGCGGAACAACGCCCGCAGCCGCTCGGCCATCGCATCGTTGCCGAGCAGCTCGGCTACGCGCACCGCCTGCTGGAACATCGAGGTGATCTGCCGCGGTCCCGGGTTCTTGTCGAGCGCTGCCTGGTAGCCGTCCATTGCCTCTTCCCAGTTGGCCAGGTAGAGGTTGGCCTCGCCTTCAGTCGCCGCCGTCCAGACGGACTCCGCAGCCTCGCCGCAGTGGTGCAGGGCCTGCTTGGCGTGCTTTTCGACTGCGGCTTTGTCGTTGCGGGCGGCGAGCGCCATGAAGGCGACGTTGATGGCGTGATAGCTCGCCTGGTCGTGGTCTTCGGCCTTCTCGGCCAGCGCCAGGGCCTCGCTGTAGAGCTGGCTGGCGCGGTCGGCGTCCTTCTGCTGCCGGTCGAGCAGCCAGCGTCGCTTGAGACGCCCGGCGAGGACCCCCATCAGGTCGGTGGACTTCTCGCCGCGTTGCTCGATCACCGCGATGGCCTTCTCCTCCTGGCCCAGCGAGTCGTAGGCCAGGGCGAGCATCACGATGGCGTTGTCGTCGAGACCCTTCTCCTTGCCCTCGAGCTCCTCGATGACCCGTTTGAAGTTGTTCTTCTCGACCGCCAGCCGGGCGCTGTTGACGGGACCGGCGATCTCCTCCTCTCCGGCCAGGTGCTTGGCCAGCACGTTGACGCTGGCGTGCTTCGTGCCGTCCTGGCGGTAGAGATCGTAGTCGCGGGTGCTCGGGCCGACGATCGACAGATGGTCGCCGGGCACGACCGACTGAGCGTTCTCGGGAAAGGGATCGAGGCTCGACCAGGAGGGCACGAACTCGTCGCTGTCGCCGGCCACGACGCGGAAGTCGAAGGGCGGGCTGTCGGTGATCTCGGTCTTCCAGCGCTGGCGCAGGTCGGTGACGAACGAGCTGTCTCTGGCCATGTCGCGGATCTGCCGTTTCCAGCCCGTCACCAGCGAGGCGGTCTTGAGGCCGCCCGAGGGCGTTCCAAAACAGACGAAGTGACTGACGCGCTCGCGCAGATCGGGGTAGTCGACCAGGGCGCGCTGGGTGACCAGGCCGCCCATCGAGTGGGCCACGATGGCGGCGGTCTTGTAGCGGTCCAGCGGCGGATTGGTGGCGGCGGTGTGGAGGAAGCGGGCCAGGCGGTCGATGGGCGGCGAGGCGCTCCACAGGCCGGCGACGTCGAGCAGCATGTTGGTCTTGTAGCCCACCAGGAAGATGTCCCACTGCGATAGCTTCCTGTCCTCGCCGAGGAGGTCGACAAAACGCCCCCAGGTATTCTGCGAGTTCTGTCCGAATCCGTGGATGAAAACGATGGCGGCCTTCTTCTTGTTGTTGCGGTAGGTGTGGACGCCGGGCTTTTCGAGATCCGCTGCGCCAGCAGAGACGGATCCCTCCATCTCCGCCGCGAAGTCCTCGAACGCCTTGGCGACCGCCCGCGGGAAGCTCGCGAAGCTGGTCGCGGCCTCCTTGGCGAAGCCGAAGGGAAGATCCCTGCTGGCCAGCATCGGTGCCATCGCGACCCTCAGCCCGGCGCGCGTAAAGCTCCCCATGACCTCCGCCGCGGCTCCGATGAAGCCCGTTTCACTGAAGTCCAGATCGTTCTTGCCGGCCATCAACCTTCCTCTGGCGACTCTGTCGCCGTCTACGCCGCCCAGCTCTCACCGTTAGACCAGGGCAATCTAGCACAGGGCCGCGGGCCTCGCGCTGGCGTTCGAGCCGTCACCCGGCGACGATCGGTGCGTCGTCTGCGGCGCCGTTCGGGAAGAGCGCAGGGCGGCCGACCGGAGGCTCTTCAGGGTGATCTGGGTAGCAGGACGTTGAGCACGATCGCGATGAGGCCGCCGGTGGCGATGCCCGACTGGAAGAGGTTCTTGAAGAACGGCGAGAACTGATCCAGCACCTCGGGCACGAAAGTGATCCCGAGGCCGATGGCCAGGGAGATGGCGATGATCAGCATCGCCCGGCGATCAATCGGGTGCGAGGCGATGATGCGGATGCCGGCGGCGGCCACGGAGCCGAACATGATCATGGTGGCGCCGCCCAGGACCGGCTGCGGCATGATCTGGAAGATGCCGCCGACGACCGGGAACAGGCCGAGGAGAAAGAGGAAACCGGCGATGTAGTAGCCGACGTAGCGGCTGGCCACGCCGGTGAGCTGGATGACGCCGTTGTTCTGGCTGAAGGTGGTGTTGGGGAAGGTGTTGAAGATCGCCGCGATGGCCGAGTTGACGCCATCGCCGAGCACGGCGCCCTCGATGCGCTTCATGTAGAGAGGGCCTTCGACCGGCTCGGCGGAGACCGCCGAGGTGGCGGTCGTGTCGCCGATGGTCTCGATCGCGGTGATGACGTAGAGCAGCACGATCGGCAGGAAGGCGCTCCAGCTGAAGCCTATTCCGTACTTCAGCGGAATGGGCACGGCGAAGAAGCTCAACTCTGCGAGCTGGCCGAAGTCGACCAGGCCGAGGAACACGGAGACGACATAGCCGACCACCAGGCCGACGATGATCGAGCTCATCCGGAGGTACGGGTTCCTGCTGCGGTTGAGGATCACGATGATCAGCAGCACCATCCCGGCGAGCCCCAGGTTGCGCGGACTGGCGAAGGTGCCGTCGGCCTTGGCCGCGAAACCTCCCGCCATGGTGGTCATGCCCACCTTCACCAGGGTCAGGCCGATCAGGGTCACGACGATGCCGGTGACCGTGGGAGTGATGATCTTCCGGGCGTGATGCAGGAACCGGCTGAGGATCATCTCGATCGGCGAGCCCAGCAGACAGACCCCGAAGATCACCCCCAGGGCGCCGGTGGCCGGCATCCCGCCTTTGATCAACGCCGTTCCCGTGGCGATGATCGGTCCCAGAAAGGTGAAGCTGGTGCCCTGAACGCTCAACAGACCGGAGCCGACGGGCCCGAACCTGCGGCATTGGATAAAGGTCGCGATGCCCGACACCGCCAGCGACATGCCGACGATGTGCACCGAGTCGTGCAGCTCGAGGCCCAGCGCCTGGGCGATCAGCAGCGGTGGCGTGATGATGCCGACGAAGACCGCCGTGACGTGCTGAAAGGCGCCGATGAGGGCCTCCCACAGCTTTGGCCGGTCGTTGAGCCGGAAGATGACGTCGTCGGTTGTCTGTCCGGAGGCCGCTGGCGCCGGTTGCGGATGAGTGGCGACAGTCGACTCGCCCATGGCAGGACTCCTTCCGCCGGCCGTCCGCCGCCGCCGGTTACTCCTCGTAGCCCGGGTGATCGATCTTGGTGCCCGGCCCCTCCATCCACGGGATGTGCGGCATCGACTCGCAGACGCCGCGCAGCACGACGTACATGCTGGCGCAGGCCTCGAGGGACAGCTCCTGGCCATCCGTTGCCGCGTCGCCCGGCGTCGCCTCGATGAGCGAGAGGTCGGCCGTGCCGAAGCGGGCGTTCAGGGCCGGCGAGCGGTACCGTAGATCGCCGTTGAGCTCCAGGCGGTGGGTCTCACCGCCCCAGCGGCCTTCGATGACCTGGCTGTCGCCCTCGCGGGTCAGGATGAACGCGTTCTCGCTCTGCGCCTCGAAGTCCTGGCGGTTGAGGTACAGGCGTGGCTTGTCCTTGTACGGCTCGCCGGCGGTGGGACAGAAGGTGGTGCAGTTGCCGCACTCGTTGCAGAAGTCGGTGAGCACGGCGATCTGGTAGCGCTGGTCGGCGCGGAACTCGGCCGTCTCGCCGATCGCCACCCGGCCGTCGGAGATGCTGAGCGACGGCAGCGATACGCTGATCGGCGTCGAGCTGTAGGTCATCAGTGCCATGTTCGGGCAGACGCCGACGCACAGGCTGCAGATCTCGTGGCAGTCGAGGCAGCGACCCGCTTCGGCCATCGCCTCTTCGGGCGTGTAGGTGAGGATCGTCTCCTCGAAGTTCATGCGCTGGTCGAGCGGCGTGTGGGTCAGCGGCACCCGCCATTCGCGGCGCGCCCGGCGCTCGAGCAGGGCGTGCATCTCGTCGACCTCGTTCTCACCCGCTACCGGCTCGGGCACCGGGCGCCCGCTGATGGCGGCGGCGACCACCTTGCCGTCGGCGGCTGCCTTGACGATGGAGGAGGGCCCGTCGGCGGCCACGTCGCCGCCGGCATAGACCCCCGGGATCGAGGACTCGTGGGTCGTCGGGTCCACCTCGATGTACCCCCGATCGGTGAGCTCGGGCATCTCGGCGCCGAAGAAGTCGAGCACCGAGTGCTGGCTGATGGCCAGGATCAGCGTGTCGAGGGGGATCTCCCACTCGCTGCCCGGGATGTCGTGCGGGATCTTGCGACCGCTCTTGTCGCGATCGCCGCGGTACTCCATGCGGGTGCAGACCAGGCCGACCAGCTTGCCGTCCTCGATGTGCAGAGAGTGCGGCTTGGCCAGCTCGACGATGTCGATACCCTCCTCGATGGCGCCGCGGATCTCCTCGCGGTCGGCCGGCATCTGGTCGATGGTGCGGCGGTAGATGAGCGTCACCTGCGAGCCCAGCCGGTAGGCCGAGCGGATGCAGTCCATGGCCGTGTCGCCGGCGCCGATGACGCCGACCCGCCGGCCGATGGGCACCGGGTTCTCCTCCCGCACGCTGCGCAGGAAGAGCAGGGCGTCCATGATGCCCTCGGAGTCCTCTCCGGGCAGGTTGAGCCGTTTGGCGAGCTGGGCGCCGACGGCCACGAAGATCGCGTCGTAGCCGTCCGCCCGCAGTCCCGCGAGCGTGAAGTCGACGCCGGCCTTGACGCCGTAGCGGATCTCGACCCCGAGCTCTTCGAGGACCTTGACGTCCTGGTCGATCTCGTTCTGGGGCAGCCGGTAGCTCGGGATGGCGCCCCCGACCATGCCACCGGCGTAGGGGTGCATCTCGAAGACGGTGACGAAGTGGCCGGCTTGAGCGAGCTTCTGTGCGGCGGCGAGGCCGGCCGGCCCGGCGCCGATGATCGCCACTCTGCTGCCGGCGGACGGCGCCCGCTCGGACAGCTCGGGTTGCTGCTCGTGCTCCATGATGAAGCGCTTGATGTCGCGGATCGCCAGCGGCTCGTCGTAGTGCGTGCGGATGCAGGTGTTCTCGCACAGGTGGTCGCAGACCCGACCGAGGATCGCCGGCAGCGGGTTGTCCTCGCGGGTCAGGGCGACGGCGCCGGCGAAGTCGCCTTGGCGCACGGCGCCCATGTACTGCGGCACCTTCTGGTCCACCGGGCACTCGTCGAGGCACGGCGCCTCGATGCAGTCGAACAGGCCCAGCGGCCGCGGCGTCTTCGAGCTGTCGGTGCGGAAGGAGTCCTTCTTGCTGCGCCACTCCTGGCGTGCCTGGGGGGCGTACTGGCGCAGGTTGATGCGGCTGAGGGTCTTGACCGCCCGATCGGCCAGCGTCGCCGCGCGACCGTCGTCGAAGCCGTGCTCGCCCGCCCAGGAGCGGATCGCCTCGACGGTGTGCCCTGCCGGGGCGCCGCTGGCCAGCCGCACGGCCAGATCGCCACAGGCCTCGGGGTGCAGATCGAGGCCCGAGTCGAGCAGCACCGCCTGTTGCAGCAGCGGCGCGAACTGCTCGATCTGCTCCTGGCGCAGGGCCGACTTGCAGACGAAATCGGACAGATCGAGCGCCCCGACCGCGTCCATCGCCTCGTCGAGGTTCTCGATGTACTGCAGCATGCGCATGTAGCCGCCCGACTTGAGCAGGTCGGAGCAGACGGTGATGGTCTTCACCCCACAGCGCAGCAGGTCGGCCACGTTGAAGCAGTCGGCGCCGCCGGCGAAGGAGATCAGCAGATCGCCGCGGAACTCCTCGGTCAGGATCAGGGCCAGGTTGGCGGTCACCGCGTGTAGCGCCCGGCCCGACAGATACATCATGTCGTCGTCGGGGAAGACGTCGCGGAAGTTGTTCACCTCGAGCGTGTTGGTCAGCTTGACGCCGAAGACCAGTCCCTGGTCGCGCGCCACCCGGCGCAGGTTGTGCAGCATCGGTACGGCGTCGGCATAGAGCAGGTCGTGGCCGAACGCCTCGTCGGGCACCGGCACGTCGCCGAAGCCGAGCTCCTGGTTGATGATGGAGCGCACCCGGTCGGCGCCCAGCAGCGTCGGGTTGCACTTGACGCTGGTGTGCAGGCCGCGCTCCTCGAGCAGATAGATGGAGATCTTCTCGATCTCGTCGGGCGGGCAGCCGTGCATGGTGGAGAGCGTCACGGTGTCCGAGATCTGGTCGGGGATGTCGATCTCGCGCACCTCGGGGTACCACTCGGCGACGATGTCGACGTAGGCCTGCTTGTAGGCCGAGCAGTCGCGCATGACGTCGAGGTACCACTGCACGTTGGGCTTGAGGATGCCCTCCAGGTTGTAGCCGACGCTCATGTTGAAGATCATCCCGGGGCTCGAGCCGGGGAAGCCCAGCTTGCGGTGCAGGGCATGGATCAGGACCCACGCCCGCAGGTACTCGTCGAACGACTCGTACACCTTGAGCTCCTGCGACCATTCGACGTTGTAGCCCTCGTCCTGGAGGTCGATGCAGGGCTTGTTGACGTCCAGCTCGTCGAGCGTCTGTACGGTCTTGAGCTCGAGGAAGCGCGAGCCGCAGAGCCAGGCGACGACGATGTTCTGCGCCATCTGCGAATGGGGGCCGGCGGCGACGCCGAACGGCGTCTCCAGCCGGACGCCGTACTTGTCGAGCCGGAAGCGGTCGTCCTCGGCCGGGGTGAAGAACGCCGACCGGGGCACGCCGAAGAGCGAGCTCTTCTTGTCCAGCTCGGTGAAGGCCCAGGCGGTCAACTGCTCCATCGATATGGGGTGAAACCGATCCGACATTTCGTCTCCCTCTTCCTCGGGTTCGTGGGGCTCGGACTACAGCCGGGCATGCAGGCGCTTCGCCTGCTCCGCGGCCCTGGCGCGCACCTCGTCCGGGTCGACCCGGGTGGGCTTGCCGTCGGCCAACAGCACCTCGCCGCCGGCGGCGACGATCTCGAGCGGCCGCACGCCGGGGGTGAACGCCAGGTGCCAGGGATCCATCGGGTCGTAGGACCAGGTCACGCGGTCGTCCCGCGCCTCCGGCACCAGACGGTAGCCGTTCTCCAGCCAGCTCCAAGCCGTGTCAGGGGTGGCCAGGACGTCGGCCTCGCGGTGCTTGACGTAGGCCAGGCGGAACTCCTCGATCATGCCGCCGCCGATGCCGTCGGTGCCCAGGGCCACCGGGTTGGCGAAGCGGAACGGCCGGCCGTAGGCGACCGAGTTGTTCATGTTGGAGCGCGGGTTGTGCAGCACCATGCCGCGCAGACCGTGCTCGTCCGGCATGTAGAGGCAGTGGGCGAGCAGCCAGTCGTCTCGCGTCAGGCCCGCCAGGCGGGCGGGCGCCTCGATGTCTCCCGGTCCCTCGGCAACGTGAATGTGCACGCCGACGCCCAGCTCCTGCGCCAAACCGGCCGCCGCCTCGAGCGTCGACTGCTCGCAGGTGAACGAGGCGTGAACGCCCACCAGGCCGCGGCCGCCGCCCCGCAGGAAGCGCTCGTTCTCCTCCAGGCCGAGCCGCGCGCCGTCGGGGCCGTGCCGATCGGTCACGCCGTAGGCGCAGACGACACGCACGCCCACCTCGGCACAGGCGTTGGCGATGGCCTCGAGCGAGCCCTCGATGGCGGTGGGCGACTCGTGATGATCGACGATGCCGGTGGTGCCCTGCTCGAGCGCCTCGAGGGCACCCAGCATCGCCGACCAGCGGATCATCTCGAGATCGAGGGCGGCGTCCAGCCGCCACCAGATCTGCTCGAGAATCTCCTGCAGGTTGGTCGGCGTCTTGGGCGGCGCCGGCATGCCGCGCGCCAGCGTCGAGTAGAGATGGTGATGAGAGCAGACGAGCCCCGATGTGGTGGCGGAATCACTCACGGTCACCCCCCGGCCGCGATCGCGGCGGACACAGCTTCATTTGCCCGGCGAGCATAGCAGGGAGGATGACGCTATAATCGCCGGCAAAGTGAGTGGGCTCGAGCGGTTCTTCCGCCTGCAGGAGCACGGCACCACGGTGGCGACGGAGGTGCGGGCAGGTGTGGTGACCTTCCTCACCATGGCCTACATCCTGTTCGTCAATCCGCAGATCCTGTCCCAGGCAGGCCTCCCGGCCGACGACGTCGCGGTGGCCACCGCCCTGGCCGCGGCGGTCGCCGCGCTGGTAATGGGCCTGTGGGCCAACTACCCGTTCGCCCTGGCGCCCGGCATGGGCCTGAACGCCTACTTCACCTTCGGCGTCGTGCTCGGTCTCGGGGTCTCCTGGCAGGTGGCCCTGGCGGCGGTGTTTGTCGAAGGTGTGCTCTTCCTGGCGCTGGCGGTCAGCGGCGTTCGCGCCGCCCTGCTGCGGGCGATCCCGAACTCGATCAAGATCGCCACCATGAGCGGCATCGGGTTGTTCCTGGCGATCATCGGCTTCGAGGGTGCCGGCCTGGTGGTCGACCATCCGGCGACCCTGGTGACCCTGGGCGACGTCAAGAGTCCCCTGGTGCTGCTGTCGCTGGCCGGGCTGGTGGTGATCGCGGTGCTCATGGCGGCGCGGGTCAAGGGAGCGATCCTGATCGGCATCCTGGGCGTGACGGTGGCCTGCTGGGTGCTCGGCCTGACCGCCTGGCCGGACCAGCTGCTGACCGTGCCCCATCTGCCCGCCGAGACCCTGTTCGCGATGGACTTCAGCGGCCTGCTTACCGGCAAGCTGCTGCTGGTCGTCGTGGCGTTCCTGTTCGTCGACATCTTCGATACCGCCGGTACGCTGATCGGTGTCGGGCGGCTGGGCGGCTTCCTCGACGAGAAGGGCGAGCTGCCGCGGGCCAACCGGGCCTTCGCCGCCGATGCGGTTGGCACCATCGTCGGCGCCGCGGTCGGCACCAGCACGGTGACCAGCTACGTCGAATCGGCCACCGGCGTCGAGGAGGGCGGCCGAACCGGCCTGACGGCGGTCGTCGTCTCGGTGCTGTTCCTGCTGTCGCTGGCGCTGACGCCGCTGTTCACGTCGGTGCCGACGGCCGCCACCGCGCCGGCGCTGATCGTCGTCGGCGCGCTGATGATGCGCGGCGCCAAGGAGCTCGACTGGGCCCAGATCGACGAGGCGGTACCGGCGTTCCTCACCGTGGCGACGATGCCCTTCACCTACTCGATCGCCAACGGCATCAGCTTCGGTATCGTCTCCTATGTGCTGATCAAGGCTCTGCGCGGACGCTTCCGCGACGTGCATCCGCTGATGTACGTGCTTGCCCTGCTCCTGATCGTCTTCTACGCCGTGCGAACCGGCGGTTAGCGACTCGCGATCCAGACCGGCCGGTCTCGGTGATCGGCCCGGTTTTCAGTCAGAAGTTCCGTTTGCAGGCCCGGAGGGCTGCTGCCCGGGACGGCGCATGCGACGGCGGAGAACAAACCTACCGCAAGGAGGCGATATGTCTGACCAGGGAGCGACCGGCGGGATGAAGCCAATCTATGGACTGGATGACAAGCCGGCGATGCCCAGGACTCTTGTGCTCAGCGCACAGCACGTCCTGACCATGTTCGGCGCCACCGTCAGCGTGCCGCTGTTGCTTGGCCCGATCATGGGCATGGGAGCCGTCGATACCGCCCGACTGATCTCGATGGTGATGCTCGCCTCGGGTGTGGCGACGCTCATCCAGACAACCATCGGAACCCGGCTGCCGATCGTACAGGGAGTCTCCTTCGCGTTCCTCGGCACGTTCTTTCTGATCATCGGCACCGTGTCGGCCCAGGCCGAGGCCGCGGGTCAGGCGTCCGGCCCGCTGGTCATGCAGTACATCGCCGGCGCCATCATTCTCGGCGCCCTGGTAGAGATGACCGTCGGCTTCAGCGGCCTTGTCGGAGCGCTCCGCAAGATGCTCTCGCCGGTAGTCATTGGTCCGGTGATCATGCTCATCGGGCTGGCCCTGTTCGGGGTCGGCGCGCCCAAGGCGGGCACCCACTGGCCGATCGCGTTGCTGACCATCGCCCTGGTGATCATCTTCTCGCTGGTGCTGTCGCGCAAGAAGCGGTTCTTCCGGCTGTTCCCGATTCTGACCGCAGTCATCGTGGTGACTCTGCTGTGCTACATCCTGACCAAGATGGGGGTCTTCCCCGAGGGCCATCCGTCGGCGGTCAGCCTGGCGGCGGTCAACGACGCCCAATGGGTACGGCTGGCGCCCAGCGAGCTGTTCTTCCCCTGGGGCTGGCCCAAGTTCAACCTCGGCTTCTTCTTCGCCATCCTGGCCGCCTACCTGGCCTCGATCATCGAGTCGGTGGGTGACTACCACGCCATCTCGTACATGTCCGGAGCGGGTGACCCGACCAGGAAGCAGCTCAACCGGGGCATCGGCGCCGAGGGCATCGGCTGCTTCCTGACCGGCGTCTTCGGCGGTTTCGCCTCGACCTCCTACTCGGAGAACATCGGCCTCGTCGGGCTGACCAAGGTGGCCTCGCGCCATGTCGTGCAGGTCGGCGGTGTGATCCTCATCGTGCTCGGCATCTTCGGCAAGTTCGGCGGCTTTGCCGCCGCCATCCCGGGTCCGGTCGTCGGCGGGCTCTACTGCTCGTTGTTCGGCCTGATCTCGGCGATCGGTGTACAGCAGCTGGCCAAGGCCGACCTCACCAGCGACCGCAACCTGTTCATCTCCGGATTCTCGCTCTTCATGGGTCTGTCGGTGCCGGCCTACTTCG
Source organism: Thermoanaerobaculia bacterium (assembly GCA_945787525.1). Taxonomy (GTDB): domain Bacteria; phylum Acidobacteriota; class Thermoanaerobaculia; order Multivoradales; family JAHEKO01; genus CALZJC01. Next base: position 11,483 of record CALZJC010000055.1, read on the forward strand.
CGGCCCGTGCCAGTGCCGATCTGCTGGGACCGGGGCAGACGCTGGCCATGTTCACGCCCTCGGCGGAGGCGTTTCTGGCGACTATGCCGGCGACCCTGGGAGGCATCGTCGCCTCCATCGGCTCGACCGGCATGGCGGTGGCGGCGGTCCTTGGAATCCTGCTCGACAACCTGGTGCCGGGCACCGACGAAGAGCGCGGAATCGCGCCCAGCCTGCTGGTGCCCGAAGCAGGTGACGTGGGCGCTGGAGAAGGACTAGAGTAGTGCTTCCAAACATGATCTCTCTCGAGAGAAAGGAGCACGAGATGTCACGTCAGTGGAGGAGTGCTGCATTCACGGTCCCGGCGGTCTTTCTGGTGGTTGCGGCCCTGGCGCTCGCCGGCTGCGGTGGTGGTGCGCCCGAGGAGGCGGCGCCCGAGGCCGCGGCGTCCGAGGGCGTGGCGGTCAAGGCGGCGTTCGTCTACGTCAGCCCGGTCGGCGATGCCGGCTGGACGTTGGCGCACGACAACGCGCGTTTGAAGATCGACGAGCTGGACTACGTCGAGACGGCCTACACCGAGGCCGTTCCCGAGGGCGCCGACGCCGAGCGCACCATCAGCCAGTACGTGCGCCAGGGTTACAACCTCATCTTCACCACCAGCTTCGGCTATATGGACCCGACCATCACCGTGGCCGCTACCGCCCCCGAAGTGACTTTCATGCACTGCTCGGGCTTCAAGACGGCCGCTAACGTCGGCACCTACTTCGGCCGTATGTACCAACCGCGCTATCTCACCGGCATGATCGCCGGCAAGATGACCAAGTCCAAGGTGCTCGGCTACGTGGCGGCCCATCCCATACCGGAGGTGATCCGGGGCCTCAACGCCTTCGCCCTGGGCGCCCGCTCGGTCAACCCCGATGTCAAGGTGCACGTGGTCTGGACCCAGACCTGGTACGACCCGGCGAAGGAGCGCGAGGCCGCGGAGAGCCTGCTCGACATCGGCGCCGACGTCATCGCCCAGCATCAGGACACGCCGGCCCCGCAGCAGGCGGCCGAGAAGCGCGGCAACTACAGCATCGGCTACAACTCCGACATGTCCAGCTTCGCTCCCGCCGCCCACCTGACCGCGCCGGTCTGGAACTGGGAGGTGATCTACCGCAAGGTGGTCGACGAGGTGCACAACGGCACCTGGACCTCCTACCAGTACTGGGGCGGCCTCGACGACGGCGTCGTCGGGCTGGCGCCGTACAGCGACCTGGTGCCGCAGGAGGTGCGCGACATGGTCGAGGCCAAGAAGGCCGAGATCGTCGCTGGCGACTGGGACGTCTTCACCGGGCCGATCAACAACGCCGCCGGCGAGGTCTGGGTGGCGGATGGCGAGTCGATGGCCGACGGCGACATGCTCGGCATGAAGGATCTGGTCGAAGGCGTGGTGGGGACAGTTCCTGAGTAGCGGCGACGGCAAGGTGGCGGTGGCGCTCCGGGGAATCACCAAACGATTCCCCGGCGTCATCGCCAACGACTCGGTCGATCTCGATCTGCTCGAGGGGGAGATCCATACCCTCCTGGGGGAGAACGGCGCCGGCAAGAGCAGGGGGAGATCCATACCCTCCTGGGCGAGAACGGCGCCGGCAAGAGCACGTTGATGAACGTGCTCACCGGCATCTATCTGCCCGAAGCGGGCCGCATCAAGATCTGGGGCGAGCCGGTACAGCTCAGGTCGCCCAAGGACGCCATCGAACGGGGCATCGGCATGGTGCACCAGGAGTTCAAGCTGGTGCAGACCCATACGGTGACCGAGAACATCGTGCTGGGGCTCGGCTCGGGTTTGGCGCGGGTGGGTGAGGAGGAGGCGCGCGACAAGGTGGCGGAGCTGTCCGAGCGCTACGGCCTGGCGGTCGACCCGGCGGCCTACATCTGGCAGCTCTCCATCGGCGAGCAGCAGCGCGTCGAGATCCTCAAGAGCCTCTACCGCGGCGCTCGGATCCTGCTGCTGGACGAGCCCACCGCGGTGCTCACTCCGCAGGAGGCCGAGGACCTCTTCACCACCTTGAGGTCGATGCGTGAGCAGGGCCACTCGATCGTCTTCATCTCCCACAAGCTGGACGAGGTGATGGCCATCTCGGACCGGGTCACGGTGCTCCGGGGCGGTAAGAACGTCGGCACGCTGATGGTGCGTGACACCAACCCGCAGGCGCTGTCGAACCTGATGGTCGGTCGCGAGATCAAGTTCGAGACGTTCCCCAAGCCGGAGAAGCGCGGCGCCGCGGTGCTGGAGGTCAAGGGGGTCAGCGCGCTGAACGATCGCGGGCTGCCGGGGCTGACCGGTCTTTCGTTCGAAGTCGCGGCGGGGGAGATCCTGGGCTTCGCCGGCGTGGCGGGCAACGGCCAGGAGGAGCTGGCCCAGGTGATCACCGGTCTGCGCGGGGTCACCGCCGGGTCGCTCATCGTCGACGGCCGCGACATGACCCATGCCAAGGCCAGGGAGTTCATTCTCAACGGGGTGAGCTACGTTCCCGCCGACCGCCACGGGGTCGCCGTCGTCGGCGACATGTCGCTGACCAACAACAGCGTGCTGCGGCGTTATCGGGAGAAGAAGTTCGCGCGCGGCCCGTTTCTCGATTTCTCGGTCGCCGCCGACTACGCCAAGCGCCTGATCGAGGAGTACAACATCCTGACGCCGAGTCCCGAGACCGCCGTACGGTCGCTCTCGGGCGGCAACCTGCAGAAGGCGATCCTGGCCCGGGAGATGACCACCAGGCACAAGCTGCTGGTCGTCATGTCGGCCACCCGTGGCCTCGACGTGGGCGCCACCGAGTTCGTGCGCCAGACCCTCAACGAGCATCGCCACGAAGGCGCCGCCATCGTGCTGATCTCCGAGGACCTGGAGGAGCTGCGGTCGCTCAGTGACCGCATCGCCGTCCTGTTCCACGGCGAGATCATGGGCATCGTCGACGCGGCAACGGCGGAGATCGAGAGCCTCGGGCTGATGATGGCCGGCGCCAAGCAGGCGGAGGTCACCGGCTGATGGCCATCCGCCTGGAGCGACGGCTCGAGCGGTCGCGCCAGCTGGAGTACTTGGTGCCGGTGCTCTCCGTGCTGCTGTCGCTGGTGGTCTGCGCCTTTCTGCTGCTGGCCAACGGCAACAACCCGCTGGTCGCCTACGGCGCCATGATGAAGGAGGCGTTCGGCACCTCGTACGGCTTCGCCGAAGTTCTGGTCAAGGCGACGCCGCTGATCCTCTGCGGCCTCGGCGTGATGCTGGCCTTCAAGATGCTCTTCTGGAACATCGGTGCCGAGGGCCAGCTGCACATGGGGGCCTGGGGCGCGACCGCCGTGGTCATGACCGGCTGGGAGGGATCGGGCTGGCTGATGATCCCGGCGATGATGATCGCCGGCATGGCCTGCGGCGCGCTCTGGGCGTTGATCCCGGCCTATCTCAAGGTCAAGCTGAACTGCAACGAGATCATCACGACACTGCTGCTCAACTATGTAGCGATCCTCTGGGTGGCGCACTTTATCTATGGGCCGTGGAAGGACCCGGTGAGCTTTGGCTTTCCGATGACCAAGCTGTTCCCCGAGGGCGCCCAGCTGATGCGCTTCGGCGACAGCCGGGTACATCTCGGCTTCGTCTTCGCGCTGATCATCGCCCTGATCCTCTATCTGCTGCAGGAGAAGAGCCGCTGGGGATTCGAGGTGGCGGTGACCGGCGGCAACCCCAAGGCGGCCGAGTACGCCGGCATGAGCACCGGCCGCAACATCCTGCTGGTGATGATCATCAGCGGCGGTCTGGCCGGGCTGGCGGGCATGGTGGAGATCAGCGGCATCCAGCTCAAGCTGCTCAAAGACATCTCGCCCCACGCCGCGCCCTACGGCTACACGGCGATCATCATCGCCTGGCTGGCGCGCCGCAACCCCTGGGGGGTGCTGCTCGTCTCGATCCTCATGGGCGGCCTCTACGTCGGCGGCGAGACGGTGCAGATCACCATGAAGCTGCCGGTCAACATCGTGCTGATCATCCAGGCGCTGATCCTCTTCTTCGTTCTCGGCGGCGACATCCTGGCGCGCTACCGCGTGGTCTTCAGCCGTCCACGGGAGGCGCTCGGTGGAGGTTGATCTCGGGGTCCTGGTCGTGGCCATCCTGCAGGCGGCGGTGCGCTCCGGCACGCCGATCCTGTTCGTCTGCATCGGCGAGATCTACGCCGAGCGCTCGGGGGTGCTCAACGTCGGCCTCGAGGGCATGATGCTGGTCGGCGCCATCGCCGGCTTTACCGCTGGGTTCACCGTCGGCAACCCGGTCGTCGGCGTCATCGTGGCCGCGGCGGCGGGTGCCGCCTTCTCGTTGATCCACGCCTTCGTGACCATCACGCTGCGCGCCGACCAGATCGTCAGCGGGCTCACTCTGACGATCCTGGGCACCGGCATCAGCGGCTTCTTCGGCAAGGCGATGATCGGTCAGGTGGGGCCCGGCTTCGACAAGTTCGCCGTTCCCGGTCTGGCCAAGATCCCGGTCCTCGGCACCGTCTTCTTCCAGCAGGACGCCATGGTCTACCTCTCCTACGTCGTGGTGCCCATCGCCTGGTGGGTGATGTACAAGACCCACCTCGGCCTGGCGATCCGCTCGGTGGGCGAGAGCCCGGCCACGGCGGACTCGCTGGGCGTCTCGGTGACCCGGATCCGCTACGGCTGCGTGCTGTTCGGCGGCGCCATGGCCGGCGTGGGTGGCGCCTATCTGTCGCTGGCCTACACCACCATGTGGATCGAGCAGATGAGCGGCGGCCGCGGCTGGATCACCCTGGCGCTGGTGATCTTCGCCGGCTGGAACCCGGCGCGGGCGGCGCTCGGGGCGTACCTGTTCGGCGGCGCCGACGCGCTGCAGCTGCGCATCCAGGCGGTCGGGCTGGACATTCCGACCTACTTCCTGATGATGCTGCCCTATGTGCTGACCATCACCATTCTCGTCCTGGCTTCACGCGCCTCGCTGCGCCGCCGTCTCGGCGCGCCGGCGGCGCTCGGAATCCCATATGCTCGTGAAGAGCGATAACTAGCCTGCCCTTCTCACGGAACCTCTACTGCCATGCCGTATCTGCCCGCATCTGCTGCGTTTCGCTCGTTCGGCCATCCTCGGCGTACTTCAAGTACGCCTGCGGTGCCCTCGGTCGTAAAGCCTTGCATCTGCAGACAGCTACGACATTTCGCTACGAGGCCCGTGAGAAGGGCAGGCTAGACACCCCATTCACCACGAACCGAAGGAGGCCCCAGCATGATCGATCATCTGAAACGGCTCACTCTTGTCGCCGTCGTGCTGTTCGCGATGGCCATCGTCGCTCAGCCCGCGTCCGCCGCGATCTGGAGCAACACCGAGCTCCATCTGCAGTTCGGCACCCTGGAGACGCCTGGTTTCGCTGGCGGTGGAGACAAGAGCACGACGATCTTCACCCTGCAGCACGCCAGCGGCTGGAAGTACGGTGACAACTTCTTCTTTTTCGACGTCATCTCCGCCGACGGCGGCGGCTTCAACGATACAGAGACCTACGGCGAGTGGTACTCCTACTTCAGCTTCCGCAAGATCGGCGGCAAGGAGGAGATGAAGGGCGCCCTCAAGGACGTGCGCTTCATTGCCGGTTTCAACTGGTCCGCGGACGCCGACGTGATCAAGTACCTGCCGGGCATCGGGCTGTCCTGGAACGCCCCGGGCTTCGCCTTCCTCAACACCGACTTCACGATGTACATCGACGACAGCGTCGGTATCGGCAATGGCGGCTCGGCGCCCAGCGAGGACGACAGCTGGATGATCGACGTCAACTGGGCCCGCCCCATCGGCACGAAATGGAGCATCGAAGGCCACGCCGAGTACATCGGCTCGAGGACCAACGAGTTTGGTGGTCCGGTCGAGGCCTGGATCCTGGCCCAGCCGCAGATCCGCTACTTCCTGAACCCCAGTGTGGCGATCGGCATCGAGTACCAGTACTGGGAGAACAAGCTGGGCGACGCCGCAACGGACGAGAGCACCGTCCAGGCGTTGCTGGTCTGGAAGTTCTAGCCGGGATGCAGCCACCGGTTGCATCCCGTCCAAGGGTCAGCCGTTGTGGACCTGGCGAGCCAGGTCTAGAAAGCCAAGACGGCTCTTCCGCCCCGCCAGGCTCCGAGCCGGGTCTGGCGGGGCGGTTCTTCAAGTGACTTGTCGGAGGTGAGAGTTGAGGAGAGTCCTGACAGACCCGGGCCACCCCGGCCCGCAGCGTGATCTCGGGCTGTTGGTGCTGCGGGTGGCGTTCGCGGCGAGCCTGATCGGGGCACACGGATGGGGCAAGCTGATCAACTTCGCCGAGCGCTCCAGCCGGTTCCCCGACCCGTTCGGCATTGGCGGCGAGGCCAGCCTGGGTCTGGCGGTCTTCGCCGAGGTGGTCTGCGGCCTGGCCCTGATCCTCGGAATCGGCGGCCGCCTGCCGGCGGCCGTCCTGGCCGCGTTCTTCGTCGTCGCTTTCTTCGTGGTTCACGGCGGCGATCCGTTCGGCGAGCGGGAGCTCGCCTTCGTCTACCTGGCCGCTTTCGTCACGCTGTTCTTCACCGGTCCCGGACGCTACTCGCTCGGCAAGCTGCTGCGCCGCCGGTGAGCTGCGACGGATGAGCGCCCAGATGAAGGCCGCGCACATCGGGATCGTCGGCGTCAGCGCCGAGGGCGCCGCTCTCTGCTACCGGACGATCTGCGTCGAGGGCAGCGAGCTGCTGGGTCGCCACGACCATCCCGAGGTGACCCTGCACACCCATCCGCTGGCCCGTTACATGGAGGCGATCGAGGCCGGCGACTGGGGTGGCGTGGCCGAGCTGATGCTCGATTCGGCAAGCCGGCTGGCCGCGGTGGGGGCGGAGCTCCTGATCTGCCCCGACTACACGGTGCCCGCCGCCGACGGCCGGCGGCGGTTGGCCCTCCTCGGCACCCGTTACCTGATGGAGGGGCCGGTCTACCCGCCGGCGCTAGAGGCGCGCGGTCTCGAGTGGCGGATCCCAGAGCCGGCCGAGCGGCAGCGCATCAACGAAGTGATCTTCGATGAACTGGTCTACGGCCGTTTCGAGCAGTCGGCTCGGCGGGAGTTCCATGAGATCCTGGCGCGCATGCGGGAGGCGGGCTGCGACGCGGCGATTCTCGGTTGCACCGAGATCCCGTTGTTGCTGCGGGCCGACGAAGCGCCGCTGCCGGTGCTGGACTCGACCCGCCTGCTGGCGCGCGCGGCGCTGCGGGCGGCGGTCGAGTCCGGCTGACCGGTCGGCGAACGAAAGGGGAGGGTGACCATGAAGCTCAGACAGTCCGCCATCCGGCCATGGCCGCTCTTCCTGGTCTTGCTCCCGCTGGTGGGCTGTGCTGCCGAGCCGGTGGCGGAGGAGCCGCCGGTGCTGGAGGCGGGGGAGGCCGAGTCCCTGCCGGTGCCGTTCACCGCCGAGCAGATCCGCGACGAGTGGACGCCGGGGCTGACCCTGGTGCTGCACTTCAACTTCCCGGACCGCCAGGAGTGGCAGCGCTGGACGGTGGTCGGCGCCGACAGTGAGGGAGCGCAGATCGAATACCAGGCGCTCGACGCCCAGGGCCAGCCGGCGGCGCCGCCGCAGCGGGCGCCCAGCAGCTGGGGAGACCTACGGGATCACGCCCTGTTCCCCGCCGCCGAGGCCCGGCGCGAGCGGGGCAGCCGGCAGACCGTGCTGGGCGAGCTCGAGGGCTGGCTGTACACCGTGCACGATCCGCAGGCGGAGACGATGACCGAGTTCTTCTTTGCCGACGAGCTGCCCGGCGCGCCCGTCTGGTTCGAATCCAGGAGCGGCGAGCAGATCATCCTCACGGTTCAGCAGATCGCTCGTCAGCATCTCGCAGGATCGCCAGCAGACGGTCCAGAAACGGCTCCTGCGCCGGGTTGAGCTTGCGCCGGGCGGTGCCGATCTCGAAGAACACGCCCTGATCCACCTCCGGTATCTCGAGGGTGCGGCCGGAGCGGGGCGGCCACTCCACCGGGATCCTGTTGCTGCGCACCGGCAGGCCCTCCGGCCAGTCTCCCTCGGCCGCCCAGGCCACCACGCGCTTGCCGCCGCGCTGGGTGATCTCGCCCAGCCGCAGCCACTCCGCGCCGTCGCTGCAGTCGTCGACCGTGCGGCCGGTCTCCTCGTCGAACTCGCGCCGCGCCACCTGCCGCGGATCCTCGCCGGGCTCGATCTCGCCCTTGGGCAGGCTCCAGTGGCCGTCGTCGCGGTTGGCGAAGAACGGCCCGCCGGGGTGCACGATGAACACCTCGATGCGCCGCTCGTAGCGGCGAAACAGCAGCAGACCGGCGCTCTTGCGGGACACGGCGAGTCGGCTCGGGAGGATCCTCCTCGGGCCTGGCGGCGGAGCTTAGCGCGACGGGTGTCGCAATTTCCACCGCGGGGCGCCGACCCCGAGGTCCCGGCACCGCCGGCTCATCCCGCCGGACCTCCGGATGGCCCGGCGCCCAGGGCGACCGCCAGGACGGGCAGCCGCACGGTGCCAGCTCTATGTCGCTCGCTTGCCTTGGTCTTGCCCGCCGTCGGCCGAGGGGCGGCTCGGCGGCTACTCCGTGAGGTCGATCCACACCGGGGCGTGGTCGGAGGCGATCAGCCCCTCTTTCTTCTTGCGGTAGTCGCGATCGATCTCGGCGCCCCGCAGGCGGTCCGCGACGCTCGGCGAGGCGAGCAGGAAATCGATGCGCAGCCCCTGATCGCGGTGGAAGCCGCCGGCCCGGTAGTCCCACCAGGAGAACGCCTGGCGATCGGGATGCAGGCTGCGCCAGGCGTCGGTCAGGCCCAGGTCGAGAAGGCGCCGGAAGCGCTGCCGCTCTTCGCCGGTGTGGAAGATGCTGCCGGTCAGGGCCTTCTCGTTCCAGCTGTCGAGCGGCGTCGGGCAGATGTTGAAATCGCCGGCGACTACCGCCGCCGTCCCGGCCGCCGCGGTCGCCTCGAGGTGATCGGCGAGGGAGTCGAACCAGGCCAGCTTGCGCGGATAGTCCTCGTGCCCGGTGTGCTTGCCGTTGGGGCAGTAGAGGCTGGTCAGCCGGAGATCGCCGGCGGCGGCGGTGATCAGACGGGCGCCCAGCTCCTCCTGGCCCGGCAGACCGGACTGCTCGACCGTAAGCGGCTCGCGGGCCAGGACCGCCACGCCGTTCCACGCCTTCTGGCCGTGGCTTACGGCGTGATAGCCGGCCGCCTCGAGCTCGGCATGCGGAAACCGCTCGTCTTCGAGCTTGAGCTCCTGCAGGGCCACCAGGTCGGGCCGCCGGTCGCCGAGCCAGATCAGCAGGTAGTCGAGCCGCGCCCGCATGCCGTTGATGTTCCAGGTGGCGACCCGCATGGGCCGATTGTAGCGGTAGGGTGCTGGCTCGATCGTCTTCAGAATGGGGAGACGAGCCTGCGGCTCGGTCGCAGGATCATGTCCCCTCGTGCTCCGGAGAACGGGTATCCTCGAGAGGCTGTGCCGTCGTTCGCGAGGAAACGGGTCGCCGCGCTGGCCTTCGGGCTGGCGGTGGTGGCCGGTGCCGCCGCCGAGGCGCAGCTCATGAGGCTGCGCACCAGGACGCTGGTGCACGACGGCCTCAACCGCGAGTACCTGCTCTACACGCCGCGGCTGGCCCGCCGTCTGCCGGGCCGGCGGCCGCTGGTGCTGGTGCTGCACGGTGGTGGCGGCACCCATCGCGGCACCGTCCGGAACACGCGCCGGAAGTTCCACCAGCTCGCCGACCAGCACGGCTTCTACATCGTCTACCCCAACGCGGTCGACAAGACGTGGGACTTCGGCGAGGGTAAGGTCTCCGAGGCACTGGAGCGCCGGGTCGACGACCTGGGCTTCTACTCGCGGCTGCTCGACCGGCTGCTGGCCGAGCTGCCGATCGACTCCGGCCGGGTCTTCGCCACTGGCATCTCGCGGGGCGGCCAGGCCTCGTACTTCCTGGCTTGCAGGATGGCTGAGAGGATCCGCGCCATCGCGCCGGTCACCATGCCGTTGCCCGCCTTTCTCGAGGAGGACTGCCGGCGCGGCCCGCCGGTCGGCGTGGCGATCCTCAACGGCACCGAGGACCCCGTGGTGCCCTACGACGGCGGCCAGATCACGCTGTTCCGCCAAAGGCGCGGCCACGTCCTGTCGACCGACGCCACGGTGCGTCTGTGGCGGGTCCGGAACGGTTGCACGGCCGAGTCCGAGAGCCGGACACTCGACGCCGTCGATGACGGAACTGCGGTGACCAGGACCGCCTGGACCGACTGTGCGGGTGCCGCCGTGGTGCTCTACCGTATCGAGGGCGGCGGCCACACCTGGCCGTCGGGCAGTCAGTACCTGCCAGAGGTGCTGGTCGGGCGGGTCACCCGCGAGATCGACGGCGCGGTGGAGGCCTGGTCGTTCTTCTCGGGGTTCGAGGCGGCGGGAGGGCACGGCCGATGATCCGTTCCGTGGCGGGCTTCTTTCGCGGCATGGCCAGCCTGGCGTGGCCGTGGTGGCTGTGGGTCGGGCTCCTGGGGGGCCTCAACATGGTGATGCCGCTGTTCTTTCTCGGCAGCCTCGAGGCCCGGGTGGTGCTGGCGGCGATCCTGGTGGGAGTGGTCGCGCAGGCGTTGATCATCGGTCGCCTCGGCTTCGTTCGGCTGCTCGGCCTCGGCCATATCGTGGCCTGGGTGCCGATGCTGCTCTGGCTGGTGCCGCGGCTGCCGAACCTGGACGCCGGCACGGCATTCGGCCGCTGGCTGTTCCTGGTGGTGGCGCTCGATCTGGCCTCGCTGGCCATCGACTTCGTGGACGTGGCACGATACCTGGCCGGCGACCGGCAGCCGGCGCCCGGCACGGCGCCCTGATTGGAGGCCTGATTGGAGGAGTGTGATGAGCGATGCGACGACCGGCTCTGATGCCCGCGCCCTGCTGCGGCGCGCCAACGCCGAGCCCCTCGACCCGGTCGCGGCGGGCCGGGCGACCGCCCGGCAGGTGCTGCTGGGTCCCGACGACGGCATGCCGAACTTCGCGCTGCGCCGGTTCGTCATGGGGGAGGGCGGCGGCATGCCGCGGCACACCAACACGGTAGAGCACGAGCAGTACGTGCTGCGGGGCCGGGCGCTGATCTCGGTCGGCGACGAGGTTCACGACGTCGGCGCCGACGACGCCCTCTACATCCCGGCCGGCGTGCCCCACTCCTACGAGGTCGTCGAGGCGCCGTTCGAGTTCATCTGCGTGGTGCCCAACGGGCCCGACCGGATCCGGCTGCTGGACGAGTAGCGGTAGAGCTTCCGCCTGCTAGGGAAACTCGTCCGGCGACCGGCCGATGTCGCGGATGCTGCAGCCGTCGCGCACCGCCAGGCCGTAGTCGCGCGCCTTGCCCAGGACGTCGGCATCGGCCGAGCCGGGGTTGAACCAGACCTCCCAGGCGCCCTTGTCGGCGATCTCGGGAATCACCCGAGCGGTCATCTGCGGTGGCAGATAGACGCTGATCCGCTGCAGCTCGCCCGGCACGGCCTTGATCGACGGGTAGGCCTCGAAGCCTTCGACCTCATCGGCGTCCGGGTTCACCGGATAGACCACCCAGCCCTCGGCGGCGAAGGCGCGCACGCACTTGTTGCCGTATTTGGCGCGGCTACGCGAGGCGCCGACGACGGCGATCGTCTGCTTCATGAGGAGCTCCTTCCGACGACCTGGCGCTCGTCACCCAGTCTGCGCGTGACTCCCACCGAGTCGAGGTGCTCGAGGATCGGGATCGCCCATTTCCGGCTGAGCCCGTAGCGCTCCTTGAAGGCCGGCACCTTGAACCGCTCCAGGTCGCTGCCGCGCAGATCCTCCTTGACCCGCTCGATGGCGGCGCTGGAGATGATCAGCTCGCCCGGCAGCCGCACCAGCCGGCGGCGCTCGACCAGGTAGCGGATGACGCCTTCGAGGATCTGCGGCTTGGCTCCCAGCCGGCGTCCCAACTCGGCGGGGGCCGGCGGTGTGAGACCGCCCTCTTCGAACGCCTTCAGGATGCGTTGCGAAAGCTGGCTCTCCTGGCCGGTCAGCTCGGCGCTGCGCCCCGGCAGGTTGACCATCTCGCTGTCGACGACCAGGATCTTCTCGGCGGCCAGGCGGGCGAGGTAGATCGTGGCGAGTTGGCCGGCGGGACCGGGCAGGATTCGCCGCACGGCCTCGGCCTTGGGCATGCCGCGCGCCAACCGGTCGCGGCGGAAGTAGCCTGCCAACTCGTCCTGCGCCCGCCGGGCGATACGCTGCCAGGCCTTCGGGTCGAGCCAGCGAGACTCCTGACCGTGCGCGGCCGGCAGCCGCAGGACGCGGCCCGCATCGGCGAGCTTCTCGAGGCTCGATTCGACCTCCGCCCGCTCGACGCCGAGCCGGCGAGCCATTGGCGAGACGGTGGCTCCGGGCTCGCCGGCTTCGCCGATCCAGAGGAGCAGGGCAGCGTCGGAGCCGCCCTCCAGACCGGCGCGGGCCTCCGCCAACGCGGCGCCGCGCCGTCGGCGCCACTGCGGGTCGAGGATCTCACCGCCGCCGATGGTCGCCGGTGGCGACGGCCGGCGGACGACATAGCGGTCGCCGCGCACGGCGACCACCGGCCGCGCCAGGCGCAGCTCGACGAGCCCTTCTTCGCCGGGCTCGATCGGCCCTTCCAGGGGCCGCAACCTGCCGACGACTTCCGCGGAGTAGAGGTGCAGCCGCACCGGCGTCGACCCGCGAATCGGTTTCGGCGCATCGGCCAGCAGCCGGCAGCGGGCTGCCAGCGTGGTGGTGGCGGCGAAGGCGTCGCGGCGCACCAGCTGTTGGCCTCGGTCGAGCTGATCGAGCGTCGCGCCGCCGAGTTGCAGCGCCGTTCGCTCGCCGCTCTCGGCGGACTGGCGGGAGGCGCCATGCACCTGGACGCCGCGCACCCGCACCGGGCCGCCGCCGGGCTGTATGTCCAGCTCGTCGCCGACCTGGATGGCGCCGCCGGCGAGAGTGCCGGTGACCACCACGCCGAGACCCTTGAGGTGAAAGGCGCGGTCGATGGGCAGCCGGGCAGGCCGGTCGGCGCCCCCTTCGGTGGCATGGCGGGTCGCCAAGTCGAGCAGCGCCGCCTCGAGCTCGGCGATGCCGTCGCCGCTGACGCTCGAGGCCGCCAGCACCTGAGCGCCGGCGAACGGGGATTCCGCCAGCAGCTCCTCGACCTCGAGTCGGGCCAGCTCGAGCAGGTCGCCGGTCACCAGGTCGGTCTTG
>CALZJC010000056.1 GCA_945787525.1 Thermoanaerobaculia bacterium
GAGCGCTCACCTCTGGCGACCACAGCGTGTACGCCACCACCGGCACATCGTCGATGGACCGCGGCGCGATGACCGGCGGCACCGCGCCGGCCGGCAGCTCCGCCGCGGCCTCGGTGACCTTGGCCCGAACCCGCACCACCGCCTCGTCCGGGTCGCTGCCCACCAGAAAGCGGGCGACGATCATGCCGCCCGACGGCTGGGACGTGGAGTAGACGTACTCCACGTTCTCGATCTCGTAGATCGCCTTCTCGAGCGGCGAGATCAGCCGCCGCTCGACCTCCGCCGCGCTGGCGCCCGGCCAGCCGACGAAGACGTCGATCATCGGCACCTTGATCTGCGGCTCTTCCTCGCGTGGGGTCACCAGCACGGCGAAAGCGCCCACCAGCAGTGAGGCGACGACCAGCAGAGGGGTGAGCTTCGATTCGAGGAACGCCTTGGCGATGCGCCCCGACACCCCCAGCGGTCGGCGGGTCAGCTTGAGGCGCAGCGCCTCGCGGCGAGCCTCTTCGGCCCCGGCCCCGGCCGCGACCTGCGGCGCGTCGCTCATCGCGGCGACTCTCCGCCGGCAGCGCTCGCGAGGGCCTCCACGCGGGCCCCGGGGGGCGGCGGCCCGCTGAGGCCGGCCAGCACCGTCTCGCCCCCGGCGAGGCCGGACAGGATCTCCATCCGGCCGTCAGCGGCGGTCTTCCCGACGGTGACGACCCGCGTCGCGGCGAGGCCGTCGGCCGTTCGCACGACGACCATCGTCAGACCGCCCCACTGCAGCAGGGCCTCCGCCGGCACCAGGACCCGCACCTGCCGGCCGCTCTCGATCCAGGCCCGACCGGCGGCGCCAGTGGGTAGATCGTCTACCGGCAAAGCGACCTGGAAGTCGTAGGAGTGGCTGGCCGGATCGGCGCCCGAGCTGCGCTCCACGACGCGGCCCATCATGCGCCCCAGATCGGCGCGGCTGTCGATCGCCACCGGCAGAAGATCTCCCTCACCCAGGTCGCTCCCCACGACCAGGCTCTCGGGCACCGACAGCCGCAACCGCCGAGGCCCGTCGGACTCCAGCATCAGCAGCGGTCGGCCGGGAGCCGCCAGATCGCCCACCTCGACCAGGCGGCGATAGACCCGCCCGGCGAACGGCGCCAGGACACGGGAGTCGGCGGCCATCGACGAGGCGGCGGCGACCGCGCCCTCACCCTGCTCCACCGCCCCCCTGGCCTGCTCGTAGCGCATCCGCGCCATGTCCAGCTCCAGCTCGGAGGCGGCGTCCGCCGCGCTGAGTGCCTGGTAGCGCTCGAAGTTGCGCGCCGCCAGGGCCAGCGCCGCCTGCGCCTGGGCCAGCCCACCCCGCGCCTGCGAAAGCTGGCCCTGGGAGGTCTGCGGGTCGATCTCTAGCAGCAGCTGACCGCGCCGCACGCGCTCGCCGGCGCGCACCTTCACGTCCGTCACCATGGCCATCACCCGCGTCGAGACGGCCGCCGAGCGCTCGGCCTCCACCGTGCCGTGGAGCTCGACCTCCTGGGGTATTTCGAGCCGCTCGGCAGACGCCAGCCGCGCCTGCACGACGGCCGTTGCGGTCTCGGCCGCGGTCGGTTCGTGCGGCGCGCAGGCAGACGCCAGCGCGGTCAGGGTCGCAACCATCGCGGCGATGACCGCCGCTCTGTTCGATCTCCAACTCATCCTGTGTACTCTCCTTCGATTGCGTCGGCCGCCGCGCTCCCGGCCAGGTCCGGAGAGCCGTCAGGCAGCACGCTCTCGGGACTCCGCCCGCCGGCCACCGCGAGGTGGAAGGTCGCCAGATGGGCCTCCGTGCGGGCCACCAGCTCGCGGGTCTCGGCCTCGCGACGCGCGGTCACCGCATCCACCAGATCGAGGGTCTTCGCCACGCCCCTGGCGAAGCGCTCTCGCGTGATGCGTTCGACCTCGGCGGCCGCGTCGCAGGCCGCAATGGCGGTGGCATGACGCTCGCGCGCCGTCGAGGCGCGCTCCCAGGCATGACGCACCTCGAGCCGGATGCCCTCCTCGAACTGCTCCACTTCGCGACGCGCCGCTTCGACTTCAGCCGCGGCCGCGGCGGCGGCGGCGCGATGCCTGCCGCCGGAGAACAGGTCGATCCCGGCCACCGCCATGACCGCCGTCGAGGTACCACCGGTACCGAAGAGCGTGTCGTCGTTGTAATCCCGGCGTGCCACCAGGGCCAGGCTCGGCTTGCGGCCAGCGCGGCGGATGCCGACTTCGAGCTCGCCCGCCGCCAGTAGCCGCCGCGCGGCCTGTAGATCGCGCCGCCCGCTCGTCCCGGCCAACCAGCCATCCAGCCCCCCGGCCAGCGGCGCCGGCTCCGGCAGCGGCTCGATCTGCCAGCTGGCGGCCCCATCGGCCGCCAGCCGCAGCGACAGAGCCGATTCGACCACCCGCGCCTGGCCGCGCGCCTCGGCCAGCAGATCCTCGACGCGCGAGCGTTCCACCTCGGCGCGCAACAGCTCGGAGCGCACCAGCATGCCCTGCTCAACGTAGGCGCTCGCCAGGTCGACGTGCGCCGCGACCGTCTCCAGCGAGCGTTCCAGCAGCGCCACGTGTTCCCTCGCCTGAGCCAGGCGGATGTAGGCCTCGGCGGCAGCCAGCACCGCCGTCTCTTCGGTCCGTTTGGCCGTCTCGCTGGCCGCCTCGGCCGCCAGCCGGGCCTGATCGATACGGCCGCCAAGCTCACCACCGGTGTAGACCGGCAGGCTGACCTCGAGACGGGTGAGGGCGTTCTCCAGGCTGTCGGGCCGGTTGGGATCACCGGCGACGAAGTCGGCGAAAGAGAATCGCTCCTGCTGCAGCTGCAGACCGAAGACGTCGGCGGGAGAGTCGGTCCGCAGCCAGATCTCCTCCAACCGCAATCGCGGCAGACGATGGCTCCTGGCCTGCTCCAGGCGCCGGGCGCCGGCATCGGCGCGAGCGCGGGCCGCGATCACCTCGCGGGCCCCGTCTCTCGCCCGCGCCATCGCCGCCGCCAGAGAGAGCTCCGCGGCGGCCAGCGGCGAAGCCGCCAGCAGCAGGGCAAGTCCGACTATCGCGCGTCCAAGCATCCTTCTCACCTCCGGCCTGTTCTGTTGAGAGGCACAGGGCGACGAGGAGGTTCCCTCGCCCGCAAACCGCCCGGCTCGAGCGGCCACTCGAACCAGTCTCCGCCCGGCCGGAGCTCTTGTCAACTTCCCTTTGGGCGGCTCGTACCGGCTCGGACATGCGGCAGGGCGACGCCCGAATCGGCGGTGGCCGAACGGCAGCTGTGCTAGCATGGCCACAGCGTGAGCGAAGAGGCCCCGTCGAAATCCGACGACCCCGCGCAAGGCCCCGCGTCGAGACCCGAGACCCGCCTCGCAGCGGCTGACACCCTCAGGTGAGCGTCCTGGTTCCCGCAACCGGCTGGCTGCTGGCCTCCAGCGGACCCCCGGGCCAGCTCGAGATCGACCCGATTGCCGGGCTAGTGCTGGGTCTTTTCCTGGTCTTGCTCAACGGCTTCTTCGTCGCGGCCGAGTTCGCCCTGGTCAAGGTGCGTACGACCCAGCTCGACCCGCATGTGGCACGCGGCGACCGGCGCGGCACGGTGGCACGCCACATGGTGCGCCACCTGGACGCCTATCTGTCCTCCACCCAACTCGGCATCACTCTGGCCAGCCTGGGCCTGGGCTGGATCGGCGAGCCGGCCTTCGCCTGGCTGCTGGCGCCGATCCTGGGGCTGTTCCCCGGCTTGAGCGCCACCCTGTCGCACTCGATCACGCTGACCACCGCCTTCCTCACCATCACCGTGCTGCACATCGTGCTCGGCGAGCTGGCGCCCAAGTCGGTCGCCATCCGCAAGCCGGAGCCCACCGCCCTGTGGGTGGCGCTGCCGCTGTTCCTGTTCTACAAGGCGACCTTCCCGGCGATCTGGGTACTCAACCACGCCGCCAACGCCGTGCTGGCCATCGTGGGCATCAAGCCCGTCAGCGAGGGCGAGTTGGCGCACGACGAGGGCGAGCTGCGCCTGCTGCTGGCCTCGGGCGGCGGCAGCCAGCTGTCGACCCAGAAGCGGCGCCTGCTGGACAACGTCTTCGGGCTATCGGATCGCACCGCCCGGCAGGTCATGGTGCCGCGCGCCGACGTCGTTCACCTGTCGACCGAGCGCAACCTCGAGGAGAACCTGGCGCTTGCCCGCGCCAGCGGCCACACGCGCTTCCCGCTGGCGCGCGGCGAGCTCGACAACCTGATCGGCCTGATCCACATCAAGGACCTGTTCCGCAGCCCCACCGTCTCGGATCTCGAGGAGGTTCGCCGCGAGATCGGCTTCGTGCCAGAGACGCTGCGCCTCGACCGCCTCCTCAGACGAATGCGCCAGGACCAGCTCCACATGAGCGCGGTGCTCGACGAGTACGGTGGCGTCAGCGGCATCGTCACCCTGGAGAACGTCATCGAGGAGATCGTCGGAGAGATTCAGGACGAGTTCGACGAGGAGCTGCCGGAGATGGTCAAGCGGGGCGAGAATCGCTACCAGGTCGCCGGCGCAATGCTGGTGGACGAACTGGAGACCGCCCTGGGCGTGGAGTTCAGCGAGCGCGACGAAGACACGATCGGCGGCGTCGCGCTTTCCGAGATAGGCCGCTCGCCCAAGGTCGGCGACCGCGCCGAGCTGCCGCCCTTGACGCTCGAAGTGACCCGCGTAGAAGGCAACCGGATTCGCGAGATCGAGGTCGAGGTGTCGCCCGAGGAGCCCGAGTCCTCCTGACAGCTCCACCGTCGGGCGCCAGATCGTGATCTCGGCAGCCGCTTCAGGAAGCTCGGCTCGCGGCGACAACAAGGTCGGCCGCGGCGGGCGCGGGTCCGTGCTCGCCGTTCTGGTCGTCCTAGCCTGCGCGGCGCTGCCGCGCTTCGCGGTGCTCGACTACGGCCTGCCCGAGCAGCGCATGCACGGCGACGAGAGGCTGAGCAAGCTGCGCGCCCGCAACCTGACTCGGCTGGGCAGGACCACCGACTGGCGCTGGCCCAACGCCAACACCTATCTATCCGTGGCTGCCCTGCAGGCGACCCATCGACTGGGCAGAGCGGTCGGCTCGGATCGGCTGGCCGGCCTGCATCCTTTCGTCGTCGGCCGAGCCTGGACCGCGCTCTGTGGGGTGCTGACGGTCTGGCTCGTCTATCTGCTGGGCGCCCGGTTGTTCGATCGCTCGACCGGGCTGGCGGCGGCGGCGATCCTGGCCGCGACCCCCCTGCACGCCCACTACTCGCGCCTCTGGCTCACCGACGCGCCGATGACGCTGGCCTATACGCTGGCCGTGCTGCTCGCGGTGCGCGTCTTCGCCCGGCCGAGCCTGGGGCGCCTGGCGCTGGCGGGGGCGGCGATCGGGTTGGCGACGGCCACGAAGTACAACGGGGCCAGCGCCTGCTTTGCCGTCGTCCTCGCCGCCCTGCTGGCCTGGCCCAAGCTGCCGGAGCCGCGTCGCCTGCTGCGGCTTTCGGCCGGCCTGTCACTCGCGGCGCTGGTCTCGGTGGCGGTCTTCTTCGCCTGCGACCCGTTCATCCTCCTCGCACCGGCCAGCTTCCTGGCGGACCTCGATCACGCGGTGACGCTCTACACGGGCGAGCCGGAGACCGGCTTGCTGGGCTGGCACGTGCTCCGCTACGTAACGTTCTCGCTCTTCGAGAGCGACCTGGGGCCGGTGCTCGGGCTGCTGGCCCTGCTCGGCGGCGGGCTTCTGCTCGGCCGGCGCAGGCCGGCCGGCGTCCTGGTCGTCGTGCCGGCGGTCCTGTATCTGCTCGCCTACAGCTCCTCGCTGCGCATCATCCGGATGGGTAATTTCCTGCCCGTGCTGCCGCATGCGGCGCTCGCCGCCGGCTTCGCCGCGATCTGGCTGACCCGCAGGGTCGCCGTTCTGGGGCCGAGGATCCGCCTCCTCCTGGCGCCGGCCGCGGCCCTGATCCTCATCCTTGCCGCCTGGCCAGCTACCGTCCAGGCCGTCGGGCGCCTGGGCGGGGATACCCGGTTGGCCGCCAAGCAGTGGCTGCACGAGAACGTTCCGCCCGGCGCGGCGGTCCTGACCGAGCTCAACATGGTTCCCCTGTCGTCCCAGCGCTACCGCACGCCTTCGAAGCGACTGCCGTTCTACTTCCAGTCGCTGGACCGAATGCATGCCGAGTACGACTACATGGTGGCCTCGAGCTTTCAATTCGCGTGGATCTTCGGACAACGCAGCCGGCCGGGATTCGGCGAGCGCGCGGAGCTCTATGAGCGGCTCTTCAGCGAGCCCCGGTTCGAGCTCGCAGCGCGCTTTGTCCCAAGCCTGCGGCTGGCGGGGCCGGAGATTCGCATCTATCGAACGCTGCCGCCGCGCGGCCTGCAGCTGGCGGCCGGACCTGTCCGGCTGAGGGGACCGCATCGTTCGGGCGTCTATTACTTCACCAGGTCCTCCGATCGGATGGGTGGAGCGCTGATCGCGACGCAGCCGGGCCGCTACGAGCTCAGGGTGCGAGCGGTGGCCGAGAAACCGTTCCCGCTCGAGCTCAGCCTTGGTGTAGAGCGCCGGCGCATCTCCGTCGAGGGCGAGACCGAGGTCGCGATCGCGGCCGATCTCGAGCCGGGCCAGAGGTGGTGGGGAGTTGCCGCGGCCGAGGGCGTGGGATCCGGCGATCACGTCAGACTGTGCTGCATGAGCGTGGTCCTGGACGCGCCCGGTGCGGCGCGGGAGTGTCTCAGCCGCCGGCCGCTCTTCTGGGGCACCCATCCGCGGCTGTCCGCCGCGTGGCTGCCCCTCGAGGTATGCGGCGCTCGCCTCACCACCCTCGACGTCGACTCCTGCGACTCGGCGATCGAGGCCCTGTGCTCGGAGGGCGGCCAGCCGGCCAGCGGGGCCTCGGCGGCGCTGGCGAAGCTCACGCGACTGCTGACCGCCGCCAAGCTCAGCCAGCTCGCCAGCGCCGACAGCGGCGGCTACTGCGGCAGCGCCATCGCGCGGCGGGTAAGCGAGTGCGAGGAGCTTTGCGGCGCCGAGCCCGACGTGGTGCGCGCCAGCGGCTGCCTCGAGGACCTGCGCGCCTTTGTCGCCGCCGCCGACACGTTTCTGTCGCCGCCAGCCCTGTTCGAGCAGACGCCGGCGACCGAAACAGCCGCGTGTGCCGCTGCCCAGCGCAACGCCGTCTTGCCTGGCTTTGGCGTCTGCAGCAGTACCGACCGGCGGGGTGGCTAGCAGCCCGTGACCGCGAATCCGAAGCCCACCAACCGCTTCGTCTCAGCCTGCCCGATCTGCTCGGGCGCCGCGCCGCGAATGGCCTACGCCTTGCCCGGGTTTGACGTCCTGCGCTGCCCGCGATGTGACAACTCTTGGCGCAGCAACATGTACGACGAGCGGCAGATCGAGCGCATCTATTGCGAGAGCGACTACGAGGAGAATCCGTACTTCTCCTATGAGCTGACGACGGTCGAGGAAGAATCGGCGGCGCGATTTCGCAACTACCGGCGGGCCCTGGCGCGCGTCGAGTCGATCACCGGCGCCGGCCGGGTGCTGGACGTCGGCTGCGGCAGCGGCACGTTTCTCTACCTGTGCAAGAAACGCGGTTGGCGGGTCAGCGGGGTCGAGATCTCCGAGCCGCTCGCCCAGCGCTGCCGCGAGGCCGTCGGCGCCGAGGTGCTGACCGGCAGGTTCGAGGATCTCGAGCTGCCCGAGAGCGGCTTCGACCTGGTGAGCCTCTGGGACGTCATCGAGCACGTCATCGACCCGGTGTCGGTCATGCGGCGGGTGAGGGAGCTGCTGCGACCGGGCGGCGTGGCCCTCTACTGCACCCCGGACGAGGACAGCCTGCTGGCGCGCACCGGCCGGCTCCTGTACCTGTCGAGCGGCGGCCGCTACTCCTACCCGGCGCTGGCGCTGCATCCGCCCAACCACACCTACTTCTTCTCCCGCCGCGGCTTTCGCCGGATCGTCGATGGGCTCGGACTGCAGCCTCTGGCGGACTGGTCCCAGACCGCCTTCTTCGAGCACTCGGAGATGGCCAGTACGATCCAGAAGGCGGGCATCGCGCTGATCGAGGGGCTGGCGGGCCTGGCCGACCGCCGCTACGAGATGGTCGTCCTGGCGCGGCGGGAGCGCGGCACCGGCGGGCCCGACCCGCAGGCGCCGCGGGCTGCGAGCGGACCGCCACCCCGTTAGAATCAGGCCGCAGCGCGCAGTCCGTCCACCTTCGATCGAGCGAGCGTCATGGCCTCGGCAAGTCAGACCGCCACGGGCGGTTCCGACCCTCGACCCCTCGTGTCGCTGATCGTGCCGGCCTACAACGAGGAGTCGATCCTCAGCGGCAGCCTGGCCCGGCTCCTCGCCCACCTCGACTCCCTCGCCGGCGACTACCGCTGGGAAGTCCTGGTGGTCGACGACGGCAGCCGCGACGCCACCGGCGAGCTGGCCGAGGCGTTCGCCGCCCAGCACCCGGACGTGCGGGTCTTCCATCACCCACGCAATCTCGGGCCGGGGCAGGCGTTTCGCACCGCCTTCGCCCACTACCGGGGCGACTACGTGATCACGCTGGACGTCGACCTGAGCTACGCGCCCGAGCACATTCCGCGGTTGCTGTCGCACATCCGCGAGACCGGTGCCGACGTCGTCGCCGCATCGCCCTACATGCGCGGCGGCCGGCTGTCGAACATCCCCTGGCTGCGGCGTGCCTTGAGTGTGGCGGCCAACCGGTTTCTCAAACTCGCCGCCCGGGGGAGTCTGTCGACCCTGACGAGCATGATGCGGATCTACGACGGCGGCTTTCTGCGGCGCCTCAGCCTGCGCTCGGCGGGCATGGAGATCAGTCCCGAGATCATCTACAAGTCGATGTTGCTGCAGGGCCGGATCGAGGAGATCCCGGGCCACCTCGATTGGGGCCAGCAGCATGCCGCCCCGCGCCGGTCGAGCATGAAGATCCTGCGCCACACGGTGGCGGTGCTGCTGTCGGGCTTTCTGTTCCGGCCGGTGATGTTCTTCATCCTGCCGGGGCTGGCGCTGCTGGCGCTGTCGGTCTACGCCAACGGCTGGGTCGTGGCGCACGTCGTCGAGCAGTGGTCGGCCATGGCGCAGCACGCCGGGCTGCTCAAGCAGCTGTCGGCGTCGGCCGCCGCCGCCTTCACGGTGGCGCCACACACCTTCATCATCGGCGGCATGACGCTGATCCTGGCGGTGCAGCTCCTCGGCCTGGGCATCCTGGCGCTGCAGAGCAAGAGCTATTTCGAGGAGGTCTACCACCTCGGCTCCACCATGGGCGGGCCGCGTGACCGCGCGGCGAGGTCGGAGTGAGCCGCAAGATCCTGATCACCGGCGTCGCCGGGTTTCTCGGCTCACATCTGCTCGACCGGCTGATCGCCGACGGGCAAGAGGCGATCGGCATCGACGACCTGTCGATGGGGCGGCTGGGGAACATCTCCCACCACGTCGGCGGCGGCACCCCATTCACCTTCCTCGAACGCGACGTCACCGACCCCGGCGCTTTCGCCGACCTGGATGACGACATCGACTGCATCGTGCACCTCGCCGCCTTCAAGATCCCCCGTTACGGCAAGACGCTGGACACGCTGCGGGTCAACAGCAAGGGCGGCGAGAACGTCCTGGAGCTGGCCCGTCGGTTGGCGTGCAAATGTGTGCTGGCCTCTACCTCCGACGTCTACGGGCGCAACCCGAACGTGCCGTTCGCCGAGACTGACGACCTGGTGTACGGGCCGTCGACCGTGGCGCGCTGGGCGTATGCGGTGTCGAAGCTGCACGACGAGCACCTGGCCCTGGCATATCAGGAGGCGTACGGCTTCCCGGTGACCCTGTTGCGCTTTTTCGGCTCGTACGGGCCGCGGCACCATCTCAGCTGGTGGGGCGGACCCCAGTCGGTCTTCATCGACGCGGTGCTGGACGACGAGGAGATCCCGATCCACGGCGACGGCTTGCAGACCCGCAGCTTCACCTACGTCAGCGACACCGTCGCCGGCATCGCCGCCGCCATCGCCAGACCGGAAGCCAATGGTGAGGTGCTCAACATCGGCTCGACCTTCGAGATCACCATCCTCGAGCTGGCGCACACCATCAAGCGGCTCAGCGGCACGCCGGGTGAGCCGAGGATCCGCCTGGTGCCCTACGAGTCGTTCGCTGGCGGCAAGTACGAGGACGTACGGCGGCGGGTGCCGGACGTGACGCGCTGCCAGGAGATCCTGGGGGTCACGGCCGAGGTGGGTCTGGACGAGGGCCTGCTCGAGACGATCGCCTGGCAGCGTGAAGCGCGCCGCGCCCAGCGCGACAGGCCGGAATGAACGTCGGCATCATCGGCGGCGGCCTCACCGGCCTGGCGCTCGCCGAGCGGCTGTCCCGGCGCGGCCACAGAATCACCGTTCTGGAGCGCGACCATCAGCTCGGTGGCCTGGCGACCTGGCACGACTTCGGGTCCTTCGTCTGGGACCGCTTCTACCACGTCATCTTGCCCTCGGATCGGCACCTGCTGGGCTTCCTCGAAGACATCGGCCTCGAGCACGACGTGCGCTGGCGCCGCACACTCACCGGCTACTACCAAGACCGGACCTTCTACTCGATCAGCAGCAACTGGGAGTTCCTGCGCTTCCCGCCGCTCAACCTGCTCCAGAAGGCGCGGCTCGCCGCCACCATCCTCTATTGCTCGCAGCTCGACGACTGGCGGCGGCTCGAAGGCGTCACGGTCGAGGAGTGGCTGGTGCGCATGGGCGGCCGCGGCGCCTTCGACAGGTTCTGGAAGCCGCTGCTGCTGGCCAAGATGGGCGAGTCGTACCGACGCGTTTCGGCGGTCTTCATCTGGGCTTACATCAAGCGCCTGTTCTCCGCCCGAGACGCCTCGGCGAGCTCGAACGAACAGCTCGGGCACGTCACCGGGGGCTACCGAACGGTCTTCGATCGTCTGCGCGACCGTATCGATGGCGCCGGCGGGCTGCTGCTGACCGGCGTCACCGCCCGCGCCGTGGCAGCCGACCCCGGGGGCGGCCTGAGGGTCGAGCTGGACGGCGAGTGGCGGCGCTTCGACAAGGTGGTCTGCACGCTGCCGGTCGGCCTGCTGCGACGGTTGGCGAAAGACGAGCTGCTGCGGCTCTCGGCCAGCGGCGATGACATCGAGTACCTGGGCGTCGTCTGCGCGGCAGTGCTCAGCCGGCGGCCGCTGACGCCGTTCTACGTCGTCAACATCGCCGACCGGCGGGTGCCGTTCACCGGCGTCATCGGCATGAGCAATCTGGTGGCGCCGCAAGAGACCGCCGGACTGCACCTGACCTACCTGCCCAAGTACGTGCTCGCCGACGACCCGCTTCTCCGGGCGTCCGACGATCAGGTCCGCGAGCTGTTTCTGGCCGGTCTCGACCGCATGTTCCCGGATCTTGCCGAGGCTGGCATCGAGAGCGTGCACGTCAACCGGGCCCCCAGGGTCCAGGCGCTGCAGGTGCTGGGCTATTCGCGCCTGGTACCCGAGGTGGAGACCCGGCATCCGGACTTCTTTGTCCTCAACACCTCGCAGTTCGTCTCCGGCACGCTGAACAACAACAGCGTCATTGGCGCGGTGGACGACTTCATCGAGCGTTACGGCCACCAGCTCGAGACCCGTCTCGACGCCGCGACGGGGCCGGCCAGCCGGCCGCCGGCCCATCTCGTATCCGGTCGACCGTGAAACTCGTCAGCATCGTCGGGGCCCGACCCCAGTTCGTCAAGGCGGCCCCTGTCGTGCGGGCCGTCGAGCGCCACAACCTCGGCGGCGGCGAGACCATCGACCACCGGATCGTGCATACCGGCCAGCACTACGACGACGCCATGTCCGGACTCTTCTTCGCCGAGCTCGAACTGCCCGCCGCGGCCGTCGACCTGGGCATCGGCTCGGCCTCCCACGCCGAGCAGACCGGACGCATGATGGCGGCGATCGAGGAGGAGCTGGAGCGCCACCCGCCCGACGTGGTGCTGGTGTACGGCGACACCAACTCGACCCTGGCGGGCGCCCTGGCAGCGGTCAAGCTCAACCTGCCCACGGCACACCTCGAAGCCGGCCTGCGCAGCTTCGACCGGCGCATGCCGGAGGAGATCAACCGCGTGGCGGTGGACCACTGCTGCGACCTGTTGCTGGCGCCGACGCCGACGGCGCTGCACAACCTCCACCGCGAGGGTCTCGAAGAGAGCAGCGTGCTGACCGGCGACGTGATGCTCGACGCGGTGCTGGCCGCTTCGGAACGGGCCGCCGCGCGCTCGAAGGTGCTCGGCCACCTGGGTCTCGCGCCAGGCGGCTACGCGCTGGCGACACTCCACCGGGCGCAAACGACGGATGACTGCCAACGGCTGACCAGACTCCTCGCGGCGCTCGAGTCGGTAGCGACGAACGTCGCCCCTGTCGTTCTGCCGCTGCACCCACGGACCGCGAAGGCGATCGGGCAACGGCTACCCGACTGGTCGCCGGGCCCCGCTCTCCGGCTGACTCCGCCGGTCGGCTATCTCGACATGCTCACCCTGATCGGCAACGCGCTGGTGGTCTTGACCGATTCGGGCGGGGTCCAGAAAGAGGCGTTCTTCCTCGGTCGCCCCTGCGTCACCCTGCGGCCCGAGACCGAGTGGCTGGAGACGGTGGCGGCGGAGATGAACGTCGTCGCCGACGACCGGCAGGCGGCGATCCTCGAGGCGGCAGGAGCACTGGCGGCACGCTTTCCAATCGGCGACAGAGCGCCCGCGCCGCCGCCGGATGGCCCGTTCGGTGACGGCGCAGCGGCCCGGCGAGTCGTGGCCTCGGTTCTCCGGCTGGCCGACCGGCCACGGCGGTGACCTAGGCACGCTGAGGATGCCCGACCGGAGCGTAACGCCGCAGATTCAGGCAGGTACGGCGTTTCTTATACGATTGGTGACAAGGGCAGGCTAGCCGCCGCTCAAGCGTCGCGGAGCGTCAACCGGTTGCCGCCGCGACCTGACGCCGTCGAGGGCGAGCCACTCTCAATCCAACAACAGCTCGAGGGTCTTGGCGACCGCGCTGGCGGTCGGCACCATCATCTTCTCGCGCTGGCGGCGGGTGGA
>CALZJC010000057.1 GCA_945787525.1 Thermoanaerobaculia bacterium
CGGGTGCGGAGTCGCTTTTGCGGCGCCGCTACCGCCGCCGTGCCGCCGGCCCGAACCGCACCGCCGCAGCCCGGCGGTGCGGCCCGGACGGGCCAGCCGGGGATCTTCGCTGACGTCGACGCGGCGGTGATGGCCGCTCGCAGCGCCTTCGAGAGCTTCCGGGACCTCGGGCTCGACGCCCGCCGCCGGGTGATCGACAGCGTGCGCGCGGCAATGCGCGGCGCCGCCGCCGAGCTGGCTCGAGCAGCCCATGAGGAGACCGGCCTCGGGCGGGTGGAGGACAAGACCCGCAAGAACCTGCTGGTCACCGAGAAGACCCCCGGGCCCGAGGACCTGGAGCCGCGCGCGGTGACCGGCGACGACGGCATGACGATCACCGAGTTCGCGCCGTTCGGTGTGGTGGCGGCGATCACCCCGACCACCAATCCCACGGCGACGATCATCAACAACACCATCGCCTGCGTTTCGGCCGGCAACGGCGTGGTCTTCAATCCCCATCCCTACGCCAAAGGGGTCTCGGTGGACAACGTGGTGCGCCTCAACCACGCCATCGTTGCCGCCGGCGGGCCGCCCAACCTGGTCTGCACCGTACCCGAGCCGACGATCGAGTCGGCGCAACAGCTGATGCACCACAGGAACATCCGCCTGCTGATGGTCACCGGTGGCCCTGGCGTGGTGGACGAGGCGCTCAAGACCAAGAAGCGGGCGATCACCGCCGGGCCGGGGAACCCTCCTGTGCTGGTGGATGGCACCGCCGACGTCGGCCGGGCGGCACGCGGCATCGTTCAGGGCGCCTCGTTCGACAACAACATGGTCTGCACCGACGAGAAGGTGGTCTTCGTCTGCCGCGAGCGCGCCGACGAGCTGCTGCGAGCGATGAGTCGGTCCGGCGCCTACGTGCTCAAGGAGTACCAGCTCAAGCAGCTCGAGAAGGTGATCTTCGACAAACTCGGCGGGCCTCGCGAGCACGGCCGCATCAATCGCAAGTGGATCGGCCAGAACGCCGGCCGCATCTTGGCCCAGATCGGCGTGCCCGCCGACGACGACCTGCGGCTGGTGGTGGCCGAGGTGCCGCAAGAGCACAGCCTGGTCTGGACCGAGCAGATGATGCCGGTCATGCCGGTAGCGCGCGTCGCCAGCCTCGACGAGGGAATCGATCTGTCGGTGGCCGCCGAGCACGGCTACGGTCACACCGCCTCGATCTACTCCAACGACGTCGAGGCGATTACCCGCATGGCGCAGCGCATGAACTGCAGCATCTTTGTCGCCAACGGACCCAACACCGCCGGCCTGGGCGCCGGTGGCGAGGACTTCACCTCCTTCTCGATCGCCACGCCGACCGGCGAGGGGCTCACCCGCCCCCGCAGCTTTTCGCGTATCCGGCGCCTTTCGATAGTCGGGTCGCTGCGCATTGTCTAGCCGGGCCCGAGCCATGCACCCGGCCCTCCTACTGCTCGAGTTCGACTCGATCGCGGTCGGTATCGAGGCCGGCGACGCCATGGCCAAGCGGTCGCTGCTGGGCACGCTGCGCGCCGGCACCGTGCAACCGGGGCGTTATCTGGTGCTGGCTTGCGGCGAAGTGGCCGACGTGGAGGAGGCGCGTGCGGCCGGGTTGAGCGTCGGGCGGGACCGTCTGGTGGACGAGATCTTTCTGCCCGACGTGCACCCGGAGGTCGTCACCGCGCTGGTCGGTGCCCGCTGCACCGAGAACCGCGACGCCCTGGGCATCATCGAAACCCGCACGGTGGCGGCCACCATCGGCGCCGCCGACGCCGGCGTCAAGGGGGCGGAGGTCGCGTTGATCGAGATCCGCCTGGCCGATGGGCTGGGCGGCAAGGCCTACGTGCTGTTCAGCGGCGAGGTGTCCGACGTCGAGGCGGCCGTCGAGCTGGGCGTCGCCAGCCTGTCGCGGCGCCAGGGGCTGGTGGCCCGGGTGGTGATCCCCCAGATTCACGGCGAGATGCTCGACAACCTGCACGCCCATCCCCAGTTCCGGTCGCGGCTCGAAGCCGTTCGGCCGTTCTCCTGACGATGCAGCTGGGCGAGGTCATCGGCACCGTCGTGGCGACGACTCGGGTCCCCGGGCTCGACGGGGTACGCTTCCTGATCGTTCAGCCGCTGGATCGCGAGGGGCGTCCGCGGGGCCGCGCCGTGGTGGCCGGTGACGGTGTGCACATGGCCGGACCCGGCGAGCGGGTCTACTTCGTCGCCAGCCGCGAGGCCGCCCTGGCCATGCCCGATACATTCGTGCCGGTGGATCACGCCGTGGTGGGCATCGTCGACCAGCTGGCCGTCGACGGGGAGCTGCGTTGAAGATCGGCCGCGTAGCCGGCACCGTGGTGTCGACCATCTGCTCGCCGGCGTACGAGCGGCAGCGGCTGCTGCTCTGTGACCTGCTGGGCGAGGATCTGCGGCCGACCGGTGAATACACCATCGCCGTGGACAGCGTCTATGCCGGCGCCGGCGAGACGGTCCTCATCATCGACGAGGGCAACTCGGCGAGACAGGTCACCGGCATCCCCGAAGCGCCGATCCGCGCCGTCGTCGTCGGCTCGTAGCCGCCGGTGCCGGTGGACCAGTAGTGGCGGATCCGCACGTTGTACTTGCCGGCGCTCAGCGTGCGGGTGATCTTGGAGTTGCGCGACTGGCCGCTGTCGTCGTCGAAGTCGACGAAGCGGGTCGGATCGTCGGGACCGTAGAGCGCCATCACCAGGTCGGCCGAGCCGTGGGTCTCGAGCGTGTAGCGCCCCCCAGCGGCGGCCTCGAAGTGGTACTTGTCCTCCTCGCCGTGGCCGCTGATGTCGGCCGACACCCGGTCGCCGGGGCGCAGCTCACCGGGCTGGCGCTGGGCGAACGGATAGATCGTGCCCATGAACTGCTTGTCCATGGCGGAGAGGTCGGTGTTCCAGCCGATCGAGAAATCACCGATCGTCAGCTCGTTGGGGACCGAGTACTGCATGATCGACGTCGAGTCGTAGGCGGAGAAGTTGGTGCCCACCGCTTCGTACCGCTTGATCACGTTGTGGAACGTCTTCGTCCGGTCCCAGCCGTTGGTGAGCCGGTAGTAGCGATAGACCTTTGCCGTGTCCCAGGGGATGCTGGCCTCGGGGTGCGAGTGCTCGTGGATGCAGCCGAAAGCGTGCCCGAACTCATGCAGCACGACTCGCGAGTACTCCCGGCTCGAGGTATTGGGCTCGAGCCAGCCGTAGTTCATGGTGGCGTCGTCGTCGGCGATGACCAGGGCGTCGGTACCCAGGTAGGACCACGAGCCGGGTGCCTGGAACGATATGCGGATGTCGGCCTGGCCGTCGTCGACGAAATCCAGCTTGAGGTTGACGAACTCCTCCCACTCTTTGGCGACGGCGATCACCTTGCTCTGGACCGAGCCGACGCCGTCGAGAAAAGCGCAGCGCAGGGTTCGCCCGGGTAGCCAGCGCTTCTCGGTGCGTACTGCGATCTCGGCGGGGCCGCGCGGATTGAAGCCGACGCCGCCACTGCCGCCGCCGCCGTCGCGGATCGGCGTGTTGTCGGGGTTCTCTTCGATGGCCGCCATGGCGGCGGCGATGATCTTGTCTTCCGGGGTGGGTCGGTCGCTGCAGACATACAGCTGCTGCAGCTCTTCGTCGCTCATCTCGTGGGTCATCTGACTCCTCCTCTTTGACGCCGGACAGTCAGTCCGACAGTTGTCTGCGCCGCGCGCTCATGCGTTCGGCCGAGCTCTCGAAATCCATCTTCTGCCGCTTCTCGTCGAACCGCCCGGCGGCCTCGGGCCCGAGGATGCGCGCCAGGGTGGAGCGCACGGTCGGCAGGTCGTTGTCGAAATCGCCATGGTGGCGCGCCCGCGAGGCGTAGCGGGCCTGACCGTCGCGTCCCGTCGCCGCTGACGTGTCGTGGTCGTTCGGGGCAAGGACGAGCTCCGCCCGACCGCCCCGAGAGGCAAACAGGGGTTTGAGCTCCTGGTCGCCGAGAACGGACGTCTCCATGCCGAGCAGCGGGGTGCCGCGGGGTGCTCGATTGGCCTTGCCGACAGCCGGCACGCGTTGGGTCTCCTCGAAGGCGTTCGAGACCAGGTAGAGCAGGGACTTGTTGTAGATGCCGACGCAATCATCGTCGCGCTCGGCGTCGTCGGTGAGGTTGTAGAGCGCCAAGCTCTCGATGTTGCCCGCCCGGAGAGCCGGCAGATAGCACTGCTTGAACAGCGCGACGGTGCAGGCCGGCGCCCACAGCGTGCAGGTACGGACGTTCAGGGCGTGGCCCGGGCGGCTGCGCAGCGGGCCCTCGGCGACTCTGCCGCGAGCGGTCAGGAGCTGCACGAACGGAGCGAGGAAGATGCTGCCCGCGCTGTGGCCTGCGAGGTGGATCTCGACGCTCGGGTCGCTGGCCGCCAGCCGGGCCAGCTCGTCCAGAACCAGCCGCCCCGCCCGCCCGTCGGCGCTCGTCGCCAGCATGGCGTTCTCCTTCATCTCGGCCCACTGCGCCTTGCCGCCGAGGGTCCGTGCCAGCGGCTCCAGGGCATCGTCGAGCCGCTCGAGGAGGAAGTCCTTGGCCTTCTCGATGAAGCCCTCCGGGCGGCGGCGATGCAGTGCGTCTCGCAGGATGTTCTCGAGCGTGCTCCAGAAGTCGGTCTTCCAGACGAAGGCGACCGGATAGACCTCGGCGTCGCACAGCGCCGCACGGTACTCCGACACCCGCTGCACCGCACTGCGCTCGCTGACCAGGCCGCCGTGGGCATAGATCAGGATGCGCTTCTTCCGCCACGCCCTGGTGGCCGCTGTCAGATCCTCTCGGAACAGGCGACGCACGTCCTCGGGGCGGTTGCCGTAGGTGCCGGTGGCGCGCAGCTGGCCGTCGTTGCCGACACTGACGATGTGCGACCGAAGCTCGTGAAAGGTGGAAGCCGCCGACCGCGCGACTGTCGCCGAAGCGGCGGCCGCGGCCCCGGGCGCCGTCTTGAGGTGCAGCGGCACTCCCAGCCGGCCCACCCAGACGTCCATGGCGTTTTCGAGCCAGTCGTCGTAGGGCAGCAGCGCCAGGCCGCCCTCGCCCCAGCCCGTGCCCCACGAGTTCTGCACCCAGAAACCGTGGCTGTCCCAGGCGACGATGGCGAAGGCGTGACCCCCCATCGGCTGGCCGGCAACAATGCCGCCGCCGATCGGCCGCAGCCAGCCGGTGTGGATGACTGCGGTGGCGAACAGGATCCGCACCTCGGCGAGGGCGCAGTGCATGGCGACCAGGTCCTTGTGGTTGACCCGGTAGTAGGCGCCCAACGGGCGCTGGAGGGCGCTGGCCGCCCGTTCGGCGGTGAGCTCGCGGTCCAGGTCGCCCGATTCGTAGGACCACCTCGCCGCCGAGCAGATGCCGTGCTTGTGCCAGCCCTTCATGGCCCCGCGGGCGCTGGAGCCCGAATACTCTTCGCCCTCCCACTCGTCGTACCGTTTGGCCATCTCGTAGAACATCCGCGGGCTGGTCTGGGTCGAGTCGCGATCGACGCTGCGCTGGCGCAGCAGGAAATGGGCGACCGTGGCAAGCGCATGCCCGGTGCAAGAGCCCTCACTGCCCTGGTCGAGGACCGGTACCTCGGCGGCGCGATACTGCGCCAGGTCGGACCACGGCGGGACCTCGACGAGCGTGGGCTGGAAGAGCTGGTCGCGAAAGTCCGTCGGGTCCGGCAGGACGTCCAGGGTGAGGTCTTTTTCCTTCAGCTTTGGCATCCGGCACCTCCTCGATAGAAGAAGCTCCGACAGGGCGCCTCCCCCGGGCGGGACAGGCCGCCGCGCGGCTCTCCACCGGCAGACCGGCGGTTGGTGTCTACGACGAAGTCTCTGTCGACAGTATAGCGCTCCGGAATCGAGGTCGGCAGTGGACGGGAGACGGTCTTCCTGAGATCTACTGGCGCGCCAGCGACGGGTTCGTTACCGATCGTCGGATGCGGCGCCGCGTCCTCACCGCATCCGCTTGCTTCCGTTGCCGACGGTGCCGGGCCGCGATAGCATCTGCCGGGAGAAAAGTGATGACGGTAGCGGCGGAGCCCATCGAGACGACGGAGGTCGACTTCTCCCTGAGCGAGGAGCAGCGCGCGATCCGCGAGGCGGCGCGCGACTTCGCCCGCAAGGAGATCGACCCGATCGTCGACGAGATCGACGAAGCGCAACGCTTCCCGGCCGAGCTGTTCGCCCAAGCCGGTGAGCTCGGCTTTCTCGGCGTCCTGGTGCCCGAGGAGTACGGCGGCGCCGGCCTGGGCTATGTCGAGTATTTCCTGATCATCGACGAGATCTCCCGCGTCGACCCGGCGGTGGGCCTCAGCGTGGCGGCCCACAACTCGCTGTGCACCAATCACATCCTCAAGCACGGCAGCGAGGCGCAGAAGCGGCGCTGGCTGCCCGAGCTGGCGACCGGCAAGAAGATCGGCGCCTGGAGCCTGACCGAGCCCGATGCCGGCTCCGACGCGGCCGGCACCCGGTCGCGGGCGGTCAAGGTCGACGGCGGCTGGGTCCTCAACGGCTCCAAGACCTTCACCACCCACGCCACCGTGGGCCAGATCTGCGTGGTGCACGCGGTCAGCGACCCGGACGGCCCGCGCCATCACAACATCTCGGCCTTCGTGCTCGAAGAGGGCATGCAGGGCTTCCGCGCCGGCAAGAAGGAGAACAAGCTCGGCTCCCGCGCCTCCGACACCGGCGAGGTGATCATGGAGGACTGCTTCGTCAGCGACGAGCACCTGCTGGGCGAGCCGGGCGAGGGCTTCATCCAGGCGCTCGAGATCCTCGACGGCGGCCGCATCTCCATCGCGGCGCTCGCTGTCGGCACCGCCCGCGGCGCCTACCAGGCCGCCCTGTCCTACGCCAAGGAGCGCCAGCAGTTCGGCAAGCCGATCTCCGGGTTCCAGGCGATCCAGTTCCATCTCGCCGAGATGGCCACCAAGGTGGCGGCGGCCGAGATCCTCACCCTGGCCGCGGCCGAGGCGATGGATCGCGGCGCGCCGGTCAACCGCCTGGCCGCCGAGGCCAAGCTCTACGCCGGCGAGGCGGCGGTCTTCTGTGCCGAGCGCGGCGTCCAGATCCACGGCGGCTACGGTTACATCAAGGACTACCGGGCCGAGAAGTTCTACCGCGACTGCAAGATCTGCACGATCGGCGAAGGCACCAGCGAGATCCAGCGCCTGGTGATCGCTCGCCAGCTCCTGAAGGGCAGCTAGCTGGTGTCGGTCGTCGGCCGGGGCCGCCGGTCCGCGGCGATCGATCTGAGCACCCTGGTGCCGGCGGTGCTCGAAGCACAGCCGCGCGCCCTGGGGCGGGCCATCTCCGTCGTCGAAGACGGCGGACCGCTGCGCCGCGAGCTGGTCGCCGAGATCTACCCGCGCACCGGCAAGGCCCGGGTGGTGGGCATCACCGGCCCGCCCGGGGCCGGCAAATCGACCCTGGTGGACCGCATCGCCCAGGCTCTCAGGGCGCGGGATCTGAAGGTCGCGATCCTGGCGGTCGACCCCACCAGCCCGTTCAGCGGCGGCGCCATCCTCGGGGATCGCATCCGCATGCAGGGCCTCTACACCGACCCGGGCGTGTTCATCCGCTCCATGGCCACCCGCGGCGCCATGGGCGGGCTGGCCCGCGCCACCCACGACGCCATCGACCTGGTCGATGCCGCGGGCTACGACTGGGTGCTGGTGGAGACCGTCGGCGTCGGCCAGGACGAGGTCGACATCGTACGCACCGTCGACACCGTGGTCGTGGTCACCGTGCCCGGACTGGGCGACGACATCCAGGCGATCAAGGCCGGACTGATGGAGATCGCCGACCTCTTCGTCGTCAACAAGGCCGACCGCGACGGCGTCGACCGCGTCGTGCGCGATATCGAGCTCATGCTGAGCCTCGGCGATCAAGGCGACGGCTGGCGCCCGCCCCTGATCAAGGCCGTGGCCCGCCAGGGCAGCGGCATCGACGAGATCCTGGCGGAGATCGAGCACCACACGCAGTGGCTCGCGGCCGAGGGCGGCCTGGCCGAGCGGCGCAGGAGGCGTTTCCGCCAGCGCGTCGAGGAGCTGCTCAAAGAGCGGGTCCTGCGCTCGGCGGTGGAGCACGTCGGTCTCGAAGACGCGGTGACCGACGCCCTCGAGCACAGAATCGATCCCTACCGGGTCGCCGATCAGGTCTTCCGCGGCGTGCTCGACGAGGAGAACAAGAACAGCTCATGATCCCGCGCATCGATCACATCGGTATCGCCGTCCACTCCATCGACGAGTCGAGCAAGCTGTACGAGCAGCTCGGCCTCGAGATCGAGGAGATCGAAGAGGTGCCGCAGGAGGGCGTGCGGGTGGCGCTCATCGTCTGCGGCGAGAGCCGGATAGAGCTGCTGGAGCCGACCACGGAAGACTCGCCGGTGCGCAAGTTCCTCGACCGGCGGGGCCCCGGGCTGCATCACCTCTGCCTGGCCAGCGACGCTCTGGCGGCGGACGATCGCCGGTTGCGGGAGAACGGCTACCAGCTCCTGCGCGAGAAGCCCACCCGCGGCGCCGGCGGCTGCTGGGTGCAGTTCGTCCATCCGAAGAGCACCGGCGGCGTGCTCCTGGAGCTTTCGCAGCCGGCGGGCGAAGAGCCGGCGGAGTAGGGTAGCCGTCAGCCGGCGACCAGAAACCGGCAGGTCGGCCCGGCCGCTCGGCCGAGCCGTTCGTCGAGCGTCGCCAAGGGCAGGCTAGCGACCCGCGTCCGCTGCTGGCGTCCTCAGAACGAGCCGCTGGCCCTGACTCCGCTGCCTGGGTAGCGGTTGTTGGCGCCCCTCTGCCAAACCACCTCGCCGTCGCCCTTCTTGAGGCACTTCCACTCGAAGGCGCGGCCCTCGGGCAATTCGACGGAGGCTTGCCAGGTGGGGTAGGCGTCGGGTGAGAGCGGCACGGCGCGTTCCGGATCCCACTCGCCGAGTTCGGGGATCTCGCCCACCGCGAAGACGTTCTGCCCCCAGTGGGTATGGCCCTCGGAGCAGACGAGCGTCACCTCGCCGGGCTCCCGCTCGGGCGCCCTACCCACCCAGACCGACATGGACCCGCCCTCGACCGGGAACTCTCCCCAGCCGAAGGAGTTCGTGCGCACCGGGTTGGTGAAGCTGCCGGTGAGGTCGCGGAACTCGGTCGCCGCCCGCCCGGTGTCCATCCACTTGGCGCCGCCAGGGCCGTCGGTGACCAGCACCGCCATGGCCTCGGGGTGCTCCGCGTCGCCTTGGCGGGTCCAGCCGATCAGGTCGGGGTGATCGAAGTAGTCGAGCTGCGGGCCCCAGGCGTAGCGCCGCCGAGCGTCGAGCAGCAGGTCGATCACCGCTTTGTGGGAGCGGAGCCGCACTGCCGCGCAGTCGTCGTACTCGGCGCCGTAGTAGTCGGCGTAGAAGACGTTCGGGTAGCCCTCTCGGCGCAGCAGGATGACGGCGTAGGCCAGCGGCTTGAACCAGTCAGCGACCGGTGAGGCCAGCGCCTGGCAGGGCTGGGTGTCGTGGTTGTCGACCAGGGTGACCGCCAGCTCCGGCCGTTCCTTCGTCAGGGTGCCGGCGAGCAGCTGGCGCATGTCGTAGTCGCCGCCCCCGCCCGAGGCGCGGTGGAAGTTGAGGTGCAGCGGGGCGTCGAACAGGGACAGGGTGTCGCCGGTGGCCGCCAGATAGCCGTGCAGCTTGCCGACGTCGTAGCTCCAGAACTCGGCCACTGTGAATAGCTCTCGACCGCTGAGCTCGCGCAGGTGGTCCAGCCACGCGGGGAAGAAGCCGTAGCGGATGTGCTTCACCGCATCGAGGCGAAAGCCATCGACGCCCGTCTCCTCGAGGTACCACTCGCCCCAGAGCTCGAGCTCGGCGACGACGTCCGGGTGATCCAGGTCGATGTCGGCGAACATCAGGTAGTCGTAGTTGCGATTCTCGGTGTCGACCTGCCAGTCCCAGGCCTTGCCGGCGCCGCGGAACTTGAAGATGCTGCTCTCGCCGAGGTCCTGGGCCCAGTCGACGCCGTCGAAGTGGAACCATCGCCACTTGAAGTCGGAATGGGCATCACCGCGGCCGGGGAAGTCGAAGCGCGTCCAGGCCGCGATGTCGACGTCGCCGCCGATCTCGCGGCTGCGGTCGTCGCGCGCCACCCGCACCGCCGTGACCCGCTCGGTGGCGTCGGCGCCGGCCTTGTGGTTGAGCACCACGTCGGCGTAGACCTGGATGCCGCTCGCCTGGGCCGCCGCGATCGCCGCCAGGTACTCCTCGCGGCTGCCGTACTTGGTGCGCACCGAGCCCTTCTGGTCGAACTCGCCGAGGTCGTAGAGGTCGTAGATCCCGTAGCCGACGTCGCCCGCGCCGCCCTGCCCCTTGGTCGCCGGCGGCAGCCAGAGAGCGGTGAACCCCGCCTCGGCCAGGCTCTCCGCCTCGGCGGCCACCTGCTGCCACAACGAGCCGTCGGCGGGCAGATACCAGTGGAAGTACTGCATCATGACGCCGCCGCCGGCGCTGGCCGGGAGAGCCGCCAGTGTCAGAGCGGAGACAAGGAGACAGGTTCGGAGCGGAGATCTCATGAGTCGGGATCCCGTTGGGTCTGTCCTCGGCTCTGTTGAGCCCGGGCCGTGATCGAGGTTGGATGGGGAGTCTGTGCCTCAGTACTGCACGTTCTGCACGTAGAACGCCGGCAGCTCCAAGACCCCGTCCGCCAGCTGAGAGGCCATGCTGGGGGTCAGCAGGAACTGCCCGCCGCGGCCGCGGCTGGAGGTCACCAGGACGATCTCGAAGGCGGCGACCGGGGCCGAGGTGCGGGTGCGGACGTGGAGCAGGGCGTCGGCGGCCACTTCGAGGGCGCGGAAGACCGAGGCTTCGGAGTCGGTGGTGATCTCGAGCAGGACGCGATCGGCCGCGGTGCCCTGGGCGAGCTGCATCCCGGCGACGCCCTGGGCCATGAAGACCCGCTGGATCTCGGCCGCCAGGTCGAGGTTGCGGAACGGCTGGCGCTGCGAGGACATCAGGTCCATGTAGTCACCCGACGTCGGCCTGGCAGGGACCGGCCGCATGGCCTGCTGCCTCGGCTCCGCCTGGTTGCGGCCGGCCAGGTCGGTGAGGCTCTCCTGGCGGCTGCTTTCGGTCGGCGGGGCGGAATCGACCAACTGGCCGTCCTGCAACACCATCGCCGTGCCGTAGTTGTTGCGGTTGGCCGCCTCGGTGCGCGGCACGTCGATCTCGGAGGCGGCGAGAAAGGTCTGGGTGCCGTTCTGCAGGATGATCAGGGCGCGGTCGCCATCGAGGGTGTACTCCTCGCGGGCGATGAGGCGCGAGCCGTCCTTGAGGTAGATGGTGTAGGCGGCCATCGGAGCTGCAAAGAGCAGCAGGATCAGGGCGAGACAAAGGTTTCGTCGCAACATCGGGCACCTCCGTGGGCGGGCTCCGGGCCGCGGGTGTCGCGGCCGGGCAGCGGCCCACCCTCTCGGGTATCATACCGTTCGCCTTCGGAAAGGCCCCGAACATGCTGATTGTGATGAAGATGGACGCCACTCCCGAGCAGGTCGAGGGCGTCGTTCGCAAGGTGGAATCGCACGGCCTCAAGGCACATCCGATCGTCGGTTCGCAGCGCACCGCGGTGGGCATCACCGGCAACATCGGCATTGTCGAACCGGCACTGTTCGAGCCCCTCGACGGGGTGCTCGAGGTCATCGCGGTCAGCCATCCCTACAAGCTGGTATCGCGCGAGTTCCGCGAGAGCGACTCGATCGTCGAAGTCGGCGGGGTGCGTTTCGGCGGTCCGGAGCTGGTGATCATCGCCGGTCCGTGCTCGGTCGAGAGCTATGAGCAGACGCTGGCGGCGGCCCGCCAGGTGAAGGCGGCCGGCGCCCAGCTGTTGCGGGGCGGCGCGTTCAAGCCGCGCACCAGCCCGTACAGCTTCCAGGGTCTCGGTGCCGAGGGCCTCGAGATCCTCGATCGGGTGCGCTCGGAGACCGGTCTGCCGATCGTTACCGAGGCGCTCGACATCGATGTGCTCGACGCGGTCGCCGATGTGGCCGACATGGTGCAGATCGGCGCCCGCAACATGCAGAACTTCACCCTGCTGCGCCGCGCTGGCGCCTGCGGCAAGCCCGTTCTGCTCAAGCGGGGCATGAACGCCACCCTCAACGAGTGGCTGCTGGCGGCCGAGTACGTGCTCGATCAGGGCAACCCCGACGTCGTGCTCTGCGAGCGCGGCATCCGCACCTTTGCCGACCATACCCGCAACACGCTGGACCTCTCGGTGGTGCCGGCGGTCAAGCGGATCAGCCACCTGCCGGTGATCGCCGATCCGTCGCATGCCGCGGGTCGGCGTGACACGGTCCTGCCGCTGGCGCGGGCGGCCCTGGCGGCGGGCGCCGACGGCCTGATGGTGGAGGTGCACGAGCAGCCCGAAAAGGCGCTGTCCGACGGCGCCCAGGCTCTGCTGCCCGACCAGTTCGAGCTGCTGATGGCGGAGGCGCGCCAGCTGGCGCCGGTGCTGGAACGCACCCTGCCGGCCATCGCGCCGCTGCCCAGTTAGCTGGTTGCGGAGTCCCGAAGATGCAGGCCGACGCGCGCGGGTTCCTGCTGCTCGAGGACGGTTCTGTTTTCGAGGGTCGGGCGGTCTCGCCGGGCAGCCGCTTCGGCGAGGTGGTGTTCAACACCTCGATGACCGGCTACCAGGAGGTGCTCACCGATCCCTCCTACCGCGGGCAGATCGTGGTCATGACGATGCCCCACGTCGGCAACTACGGCGTGCGCCAGGACGTGGCCGAGTCCGACCGGCCCTGGGTCGAGGGCTTCCTCGCCCGCCAGTTCACCCGCCGGCCGTCGAGCCACGGCAGCGAGGGCGGCCTGATCGCCTATCTGCGTCGCCACGCTCTACCGGCGTTGGACGACGTGGACACCCGGGCGATCGTGCGGCGGGTCCGCCGGAGGGGCGCGCTACGCGGCGTCATCGCCAGCGAGCCCGCCGATCGGGATCGGCTGGCGGCCGAGCTGGCGGCGTACCCGACGATGGCGGGCCGGGCGCTGGTGGATGAGGTGACCTCGACCGAGGAGCGCGTCATCGAGCCGGACGGCGGTGCGGCGCGCTTTCATCTGGCGGTCTACGACTTCGGCGTCAAGTCGAATATCCTGCGCTCGCTGGCGCGGCGCGGCGCGCGTCTGACGGTGCTGCCGGCACGCACGCCGGCGGCGCGCGTCAGGCAGTTGGGCGTCGACGGGGTGGTGCTGTCCAACGGACCCGGGGATCCGGAGCCGCTCACCGGCATCATCGAGGCGGTCGCCGAGCTGGCGGCAAGCGGTCTGCCGATCTTCGGCATCTGCCTCGGCCACCAGCTGCTCGGCCTGGCGCTGGGCGGCCGCACCTTCAAGCTCAAGTTCGGGCATCACGGCGGCAACCAGCCGGTCAAGGATCTGGCGAGCGGCAGGGTAGGGATCACCAGCCAGAACCATGGTTTCGCGGTCGATCCCGACAGCCTGCCCGGCGACTGTGAGGTGAGCCAGATCAACCTCAACGACGGCACGGTGGAGGCGTTCAGCGTCCGCGGCCGGCCGATCTACTCGGCGCAGTACCACCCCGAGGCGGCGCCGGGACCGCACGATGCGGAGAGCCTGTTCGATCGCTTCCTCGACGCGGTGCGCGTCGCCGCTGGCGGCGAGGGGCCGGGAACGGCCGTGGATGTCCCGTAGGTCCGGCGCACCGATCGAGGCGCAGATCGCCTGGCGCTTCTTCCGCGGCGGGCGCAGCAGGCTGCTCGACGGCACGGCTCGCGCCGCCCTGCTGGCGACGACGCTGGGCGTCATGGCGATGGTGATCGCCATGGCGCTGATGACCGGCTACCGGCAGGACCTGCAGGCGCGCATGATCCGCGGACATGCGGCGGTGGTCGTCTATCCGCTGGCCGGGGGCGACGGGCTGGCGCCCGAGCTGCGCGCCGAGATCGAGGCGTTGGCGGAGGTCACCATGGTCCGGCAGGTGCTCTACGGGCAGGGCTCGGTGGCGACGGCGGGACAGCCGGCGATCGAGGTGACGCTGCGCGGTGTCGAGGCCGGCCTCGGCAGCATGGGCGAGCTGCAGGGTCTGGAGCTGGCGCCGGGCGTCGATCTCCAGGCCACGGCCTGGTTCCCCGACCTGCCGGGTATCTTCCTCGGCAGCGAGCTGGCCAGCCGGCTGGGTACCGGTCCGGGCGAGCCCCTGCGGCTGATGGCGCTGGGCTTCGACAGGGGCCGGCCGCGCTTCCGCTATCGCAGCGTGCGGGTCGCCGGGCTTTTCACCACCGGGTTCTCGGAGTTCGATCGCAGCTGGTCGGTCCTCGACAGGGCAGAGCTGGAGCGGTTGGTGGGCCGGCCGGAGGGCGCCGGGCTGTTCGAGGTGGGCGTCGACGATCCGCGCCAGGCCGCCGTGGTGGCGGCGCGGGTGCGCCAGATTCTCGGCGACGCCTACATGGTCACCGACTGGCAGGAGCTCAACCAGGAGCTGTTCACCGCCCTGCGCATGCAGCAGATCGCCCTCTTCTTCGTGCTCGGGCTGATCGTCCTGGTCTCCAACTTCAACGTCGCGTCGAGCCTGGTGGTGCTGGTGCGCGACAGGTTGCGTGAGATCGGCGTGCTGGCTTCGCTGGGCCTGGCGCCGTCGCGGCTGCGGGCGCTGTTTCTCTGGTACGGCGGCGCGCTGGGACTGGCCGGGACCGCGGCCGGTGTCGCCCTGGGCAGCCTGATCGCCTGGGTGTTGACCGAGTTCGAGTTGATCCGCTTCGATCCCGAGGTGGCGGCCATCTACTTCATCAGCTCGGTGCCGTTCCGGGTGCGCCCGCCGGAGGTGGCGGCGGTGGTCCTTTTCACCCTCGCGGTGACGATGGCGGCGTGCTGGCTGCCGGCGCGGCGGGCGGCGCGGGTCCGCCCGGCGGTGGCTTTGAGGCACGAGTAGTGGCCGCCGTGGGGCGCCGAAGATCCCCGCAGAGGCGGGAAAGGGGACCGGTTACCCGGTCCCCTCGTGCGCATTCTGAGGAAAGGCCGCCGTTGCCGGCGGCGCGGGGAAGAGGGGCGGGCCGGAGTTGCCTCCGGTGGTGAGACCCGGGTCCCGATCGCGGACGCGGCCGGGTGGGTCTCGAGATGAAAGCCGATGGTCAAGCCACCGACATACAGGTATACGGTCGAGGGCGTTGGAGGGTTTACTGCGCTGGGCATGGCCGTGATCCGTTACCTGTCTGTCACCTTTAGAGTCCGGCCCAGCCTCGCCAACGGCAACGGCGAAGCGCCCCCCACTTCCAGGAGGGCCGAGTGAGCGGAACGGAACGCGACGGCGGAGGCG
>CALZJC010000058.1 GCA_945787525.1 Thermoanaerobaculia bacterium
GCCTCGGCCTGCAGGCCGCAATCGTCGAGATAAGCACCAACCGTAATGCGAAAAGAGGGCGCCAGAGCTTTGTCATGCTGCTCGGTTACAAGTGCTGCCGACCCCACGCGCCCTCGCTGGCTTCGCAACTCGACGATCCGAGCGTTAACGGGCACGTGATCAGCACGCTCCTAAAGATGCAGGCTTCCGGTTTCGTGCGGGAGGTTCGCTCGTTCGTCCAGCACGACAGGACCTGGATTCGAAACAAGGCGAAGACGTATTGCGAGCGCTTTGCGGGCGCAGATTAGGGCGCCTGAACCAAGAAGAAGTGCCTCCCGAGTACCCCGCCTAGAGAGGTGCGGGCCCTTGACTGGGCCGACCGACTCACAGAGCCCGAATAGCGGACCCTGATCCCAAAGTGGCCCCGAAGGGATTGGAACCTTGGATGCCCGGGCCCGTAGGCTCATAGGATCTCGTTCACCTGAGCCGGCTCCGGATGACCGAACCCCACACCCACTCTGCACCCGCTGACGGGGACTTGCCCCCGCTCGTTGAGCTGCCAGCCGGCGACTCTCCGGCACGCGTCCGCCTCTTCAATCGCGATTTCGTTCTCCTCTGGCAGGGCCAGCTGGTCAGCCGGATGGGCAGCCAGGCGTTGACCATCGCCATGATGTTCTGGACGATGGAGGCCACCGGATCGGCCAGCCTGATGGGGGCTCTGATGATGGTGGGCACGCTGCCAGGGGTGCTCCTGGGGCCCTTGGCAGGAACCCTGGCGGACCGCGTGTCCCGCAAGTGGATCCTGGTCTTCTGCGACGCCGGGAGCGGGTTGGTGCTTCTGGGCTTCGCGGTTCCTTTCTTCCTGCCGGACACCGCTCAGCAGGTCCTGATCTCGTGCCTTGTGGGCATGGCGCTTCTGGTGGGCGTGCTCCAGGCCTTCTTCCTGCCAGCCTCGACCGCCCTCATCCCCGATCTGGTGCCCACGGAGAAGCTTGCCTCCGCCAACGGTCTTGACCAGGGCTCGCTCCAGCTCTCGACCCTAGTCGGCCAAAGCGTGGGAGGGGTCCTCTACAAGCTGCTCGGCGCGCCAGCGCTCTTCGTGATCGACGGCGTGTCGTATCTCTTCTCGGCGGTGAGCGAGAGCTTCATCCGCGTCAAGCCTCAGGCCGAGCCGGAGGAGTCGGGAGCTACCGCGCGATCGGCGTACAGGAAGGACCTGATCGAGGGGTTGCGCTATGTCTGGAACCGCCGTGGCATGCGCGACTTCCTCCTCCTCGCCGCCGTCGTGAACTTCCTCGCCATGCCGATCCTGGTGCTGCTGCCCTTCCTGATCAGCGACAACCTGGGCAAGGGGGCTGAGTGGTACGGCTTCCTGCTCGCCGGGTTCGGGGGCGGCGCCCTGGTCGGCTACGCGGCGGCCGGTGGCATCAAACTCTCTCCCGGCAGCCGCGC
This sequence comes from Thermoanaerobaculia bacterium, assembly GCA_945787525.1. Taxonomy (GTDB): domain Bacteria; phylum Acidobacteriota; class Thermoanaerobaculia; order Multivoradales; family JAHEKO01; genus CALZJC01. The sequence goes on from CALZJC010000058.1 coordinate 1,432, forward strand.
CGCGGCCCTTCTCTCCATGCTCGTCGTTCAAAGCTGTCTTCTGGGAGGCCTCGGGTTCGTCTACCGTCCGTGGCTGGCCCTCGCCATGATGATCGGCATCGGGGCGCTCAACGGGTTCTTCAACATCATCCTCACCACCGCGTTCCAGATGGGCTCCGACGAGAGCCTGCGCGGCCGGGTGATGGGCGTTGTCATGACCGTGGCGATGGGGATCGCCCCCCTCGGTATGGCGCTCGGGGGCATCCTCGGCGATCTGACCGACAAGAACCTGCCGCTGATCTTCGGCCTCTGCGGCGCTCTGATCGTGGTCGCGACTCTTCTGCTGGGCCTGCGTCGGCCGGTGCGGGAGTTCCTGGCGTTTTCCGCCACGGCCGGGGAGTGAAGCCGCTGAGCCCCGGATGAAGAAGGGGACAGGCACTTCTTTTTTGCTTCTTTTCTGGCGCGCTACAGCCTCACCTTGTCCGACTAGCGCGCCAGCGGGTGATGCATGCTGCACCACGAGGTGAGACACTTCGCGGCATGAACCGTGTCCTGCTACTCCTCGCCCTCTCGACGGTCACCACCATCGCATGCTCCAAAGCGATCGAACCGCCACCGATCGAGATCACCTACCGCGAGTCACTGATCGCCGCGGGCAAGATCGTGCAGATCAAGAACACCTCGAACGAGCCCCTCCAGAGGGTCGAGGTTGCCCTAAGGGCGCCCAACGGTGACGAGCGCACGTTTACCCAGGAGTCGCTCGACGGTTACGGCGCGTTCGAGCTCGGCTGGAAGAAGCTCGGCGGTTGGGAGATCCCTTCGGGCACCGAGATCGAGGTGCGGGTGGAGGGTTTTCTGCGGCCCGCTGGAAGCACGATTCCGACCGAAGCCCCTGAGCCAGCGCCGATCTAGGCCAGCAGTTGGCGCCCTGGGAAGAGGTGCCGCCCGAGTACCTGGTGCGGCGCAAGCCCGGTTCACTTCCGACGCTTCCGCTTGCCGCGTTCGACCTCGACCGCCAGGGCCTCGAACTTCGGCTCCCAGAAGCGGCGAAAGCGCCCGAGCCACTGGTCGACCTCTGCGATCGGAGTTGGATCGATCTCGTAGATCCTGCGCGGCCCTGCGGCTTGAACCGTCGCGAATCCATGGTCCCGCAGCACCTTCAGATGCTGGGAGATGGCGGACTGCGTGATCCCGAACTCCTGCCCCACGATCGCGACGATCTCTCCCGAAGCGTGGCGATTCTCTGCGAGGACCTCCTGGTTCCTGGACGTCTCGAAACTCCGTGCCCAACGCGCGCGACGAAGCGAGACAATTCGCGCCGATCTAGGCCAGCGGCTCGACGGGTCCACTTCGTGGCGGCCGTGAACGCGGCCAAGCCGCCCGCCGCCCGCTAGATCAGGCCCAACGCCGAAACGCCCTGCCAGAGCAGGACCAGCCCGAAACCGATCAGCAGCAGGCCGCAGCCGGTGAGAATCCACCGATGCCAAACGGTGCCCAGAAACCGACGTCCATGGCTGACTCCCCAGGCGAGAATAATCTTGCAGCCCACCAAGAGAGCGATGAAGATGACCAGGAAGGCGATCGCCTCCCAACGGGCGACCGACCAGCGCTGAATCATGAACGGTGAGCCGACGGTGAACCAGAAGAGCCACGGATGCGGGCTCAGGAGATTGACCACAGCGCCACGGGCAAGGTCGCGGCGCGAGGCTTCCTGAGAGAGCTCGATCTCGCGGCCTCTGCCCGCGTCTCGCACCGTCTTTACGCCGATGTAGCTCACGAAGAGCCCGCCAGCCACCGTCACCGCGGAGAGGAACCACTCGGGCACCTGACCGAGCACCAAGAGAGAGATCAGAATCACCGGAAGGTCGGTCAACAGTGGGGCGATCGCGGTCAGCGCTCCCGCCCGAAACCCCCGTTCGAGGCTCGAGGTCATCACCAGGGTCATCAGCGGTCCAGGGCTGATGCCGGAGAACAGGCCGAGCGAGGCGGCGAAGAGCACTGTGTTCATGCTGTCGGTGTGGCCGCTCGGCCTCGCGGGCCATGTTGGAGTTGCCGGTCTACTCGGATTCGCGCTCCTCGAGCCATCTCGCGGCAGCCGGGCTGCCCATCTCGGCGGCGCGGCGGTACCACTGGGTCGCCTTGGAGAGGTTCGGTTGGACGATCTGCTTGCCTCGCTGCATGAGCCCGTGCTCATACGTCTCGGCGATCTCGAAGACGGCGTAGAAGAACCCGGCCTCGGCGGCTGTCTGCAGCCAGTCGAACGCCGTCCCGTAGTCCACGGGCACGCCCTGGCCCGAGAAGTAGGCGTGCGCCAGGTGGTACATGGCCAGCGATTCCCCCAGCTGGGCCGCCTTGAGGAACCACTCGAGGGCGGCGCGGGCGTTCTTGGCGACTCCCTCGCCGCGCTGGTGGAGCTCACCCATGCGGGTCATGGCAGCGGGATCGCCGCGCCCGATGCCTCGTTCGAACCAGTCCTTAGCGGCAAAGACGTCCTTCAGCCGGCCGGGGCGCACCCCCAGGTGAGCCTCGCCGAGCACCGTCATCGCCCAGGCGTGGCCGGCCTCGGCAGCCTGCTCGTACCAGTCGATCGCCGCGACCTGGTCGGCCCGGACCCCGAGACCGCTTTGGTACGCCCAGCCCAGATTCCACATCGCCCAGACGTCACCGGCCTCGGCGGCCTGTCGGAACAGGCGATTTGCCGCCTTCGCGTTGATCCGCCGCCCCACTCCGGCGCTGTGGGTCAGTCCGATCAGGTACTTCGCATAGGGGTCTCCGGAGTCGGCGATGGCCTGCACCTCTTCGAGCAACGGCTTGGCGGCCCGGTCCGCTGCCGCCTCGTCCTGGGTGAAGCCGCACCTGCCGATGGCCCTGAGGGTGGCCACTCGCAGATTGGCGACGGCGTCGCCGGTCTCGGCAGCGTTCAGGAACAGGCGCCTGGCCTCGGCATCGTCCATCTGGCCGCTGGTGCCGGAGTAGAAACCCTCGGCGTGCTCCAAGAGCGTCCGGGCGGCCGACCGGCCAACCTCCGACCCCGCCGGCGACGGCGGCCGTGCGGTCTGAGTGCGGTCTCCGGGCCCGGAACAGGCCGCAAGAGGCATGAGAATCGTCAGGGCCACCAGGGCCGGCGGTCGCATCCGCCGACCGACGCCGCGACGCTGACGGTCTGCATGCCGTCCTCTCAGATCCACCCGGATGCGCATTGCCAGTATGGTAACCGCCGCGCGCCGCGTTGCTGCCGAGGCGAGCGGCACCTCATCTCGGGGTGCGATTCCGCTCGTGGAGGGCTGTTGACACCGCGGTTCTCGCCTGACTACGATAGGCGTAATCAAGGCGTAACCCAGTTCCCCAACATCCCAAGGAGAGCCGAAGATGCCCAATTCCATCGCCCAATCCCTGATCGCCGACATGAAGCAGGAGGGCGCCTTCTCGCGCACCATCCTCGAGGCCGTTCCGGCCGACAAGTACGACTGGCAGCCGCACGAGAGGTCGATGTCGCTCGGCATGTTGGCAAGCCACATCGCCGAGACTCCGACCTGGCTGGGCTCGATGATGGGGGACGTCTTCGACTTCGGCACCGGCATGGCGGACTACAAGCCGTTCGCCGCCGCCGATCGAGGCGAGCTGCTGGCGGCCTTCGACGAGAACCTGGCCGGCGCCATCGCGCTGCTCGAGGACAAGGACGACGACTTCATGACCCGCATCTGGAAGGGCGTCAAGGGCGACAAGGAGCTCATGGCGGGCCCACGAGGGACCATCTCGCGGTCGATCCTGGTGCACCACACGGCGCACCATCGCGGGCAGCTGACCGTCTACCTGCGGCTGCTCGACGTGCCGGTGCCGCCCACCTACGGGCCGACTGCCGATTTCCCCAGCGAGGACTGGTCGTAGCCGGCGGAGCCCTGCCATGCCCAGCGACGACGAGTACACCTGGCTGGTGGACCTCAACAAGGACGGCAAGCAAGACCTCCTCTGGCATCACCCGTTCACCGCCGAGCCGCATCGGCTGATGACGCTGATCGCGCGGTAGGGACGATGTCACACTCCCGTTGCTCGAGAATCCAGGTTTCAGTTCAGTTCGAGCTCGCCGCTGCGGAGCCGCTCTAGAACAACCTCCTCGAACGCCTTGCCCTCGCTCATCGCCTCGCCCGACTGACCGACCTCGAGCAGTCCCTCGGCGATGCCCGCCAGGATCGCATCGCGGGGTGCCGCCAGCACGCAGGCGACCTGGCCGTCGCCCGGAAGGGTGACGAACCGGGTGATGGCGCCCTGGTCGGCGGCCATGGCGTTGAGCAGTCCCAGGACCTGGTCGAGGTCGTACCAGTCACCGAAGTCCTGTGCGTCGACGGCGTAGGAACGGTCTTCGAGGTAGGCGCGCAGGCGGTAGGGATCGCCAGCCTGGGTTCCCACAGGCAGCTCGTCGACCTCCCGGCCGTTCACCCACCAGCTACCCTGGCCCATCTCCATGGGCGGGGGTATCTCCTCGAACACGGCCTCCGCCAGGGGCGCGCCGCTGAGGGCCACCAGGCCGTAGAGCAGTGCGTCGTGCTCGTTGGGGAACATGTCGGTCTCGACGTCGAAGCAGTCCACGGTTGCAGACCGCATGAGGATCTCTCCCGGCGTCAGGTCCGGTTCGCTGAGGCTGGCGCCGGAGACCGGCTGGAGCAAGCCGAGCTCCTCGAGTCTGGCCGCGAGCTCGCTGGCCTCCGGATCGGTCACCAGGGAAGGGACAGGGAAGGTCTCCTCCTCGGCGGTCGTCTGCCAGTCGCTGCTGCAGACCGGGTCGCGTCCCTCGCTGCGCTCGCAGTACTCCTCGAACAGCTGCCGAGCCCGGGGGCTGGAGAGGTCGCCCATCGCGGTGACGATCGCGTCGCGTGTCTCGCCCTCGGACAGGGTGTCGTAGAGGGACAGCAGCGTGCGGGCGCTCTGCGGGTCGTCTGCTCGGCCGAGGAGCATGGCTCCCCTTCGCGTGAGCATGGTCTGGTCGTCCTGGGCGACCCTCCAGAGAGCCTGCGACAGGGCCGGCACGAAGCGCGGCTCGTAGTCGTCATGCCAGGAGCGATCGGACCAGTACTCGATGACGAGCCCGGCTGGGGCCAGCGGGGAATCGAAGAGCGCTTCGGCCTCGGCGCCGCAGCGCGCCAGGGCCACCCACGCGACCTCGGCCACGGGCTCGCCGCCAGCGATCGCCTCCCTGGCCCAGCGACAGCCCTCGGGCCGGTCGCACCACTCGAGAAGCTGCCCATAGGTCGAGCGCAGCTTCTCGGGCGGGTCTCCGGCGGCAGCCGCGGCTGCCACCGCTCGGGCGAATCGTTCTCCCATCTCCGGATCGCCGGCGCACAGGAGCTTTCTGATGTGGGCTGACGGGTACTCGTTCCAGGTCGTCTCGAACGCGGCGACGGTGGCGGGTAGTTCGCGGTGGAACCGCTCGGGCACCGCGGCCTCGGCGATGGCTGCCTCGGCAGTGGGGAACACTCCATCCACGAGCGCCGGCCGGGGAACCTCTCTGGCGGCCGGGGCGGCGCTGGTCCAGGGGGTCTCGCCACCACCGGAGCAGGCTGCGAGAAGGGTGGCCAGGATCGCCGGGATCGGACCTATGGCACGATGACGATTCTTCCGCAAGCAAGTCCTCCTTGTAGATAGCGCATCGCTTTAGGCACGTCCGCGAGCGGATAGGTCCGGTCGATGACAGGCGTGAGCTTGCCAGCCTGCAGGAGCTCCGCCAAGACGGCCATGGCTTCTCGCACGCTCGGGATCGGAGCGTCCGGGTTCGGGTTCTTCAGCTGGCTGAAGAACGGCGAGAGCGCGAAGTACACCAGGACGCGCGGCACGCTTCCGAGAACGCGACCCGCCGCATCGCCGAAATGATCGTGGCCGATGAGAACCTGGGTCCCGGCGGGTTTCAGCGCGCGTTTGCAGGCCGTGAGCGACAGGTTCGATGCGACGTCGAAGATGAGGTCGTAGCGCTCGGCCCGTCGCGTGAAGTCCTCTCGCGTGTAGTCGATGACATGGTCCGCTCCGAGCCGGCGGATCATTTCCAGCTTCTCGGTGCTATCGACTCCTGTAACGCGAGCGCCATGCGCCTTGGCGAGCTGTACGGCAATGGAGCCTACGCCGCCAGCCGCTCCGTTGACCAACACACTCTGACCCGGCTGGATCCACTTCCCACCTCGGAGGTTCAGCAGGGCGATGAATCCGGAGGTTGGCACGGTCGCGGCCTGCTCGAACGTAACGCCATCGGGCTTGAGCGCCAGCGCGTCTTCCGGCACGGCCACGTACTCGGCAAAGGCGCCGCCGTTTCGCCACCGGAGCTCCGTTCGTGTCGCGCCGAAGACTGCGTGGCCCGGCTCGAACCGCGTCACGTCTTTGCCGACGGCTGCGACCGGACCCGCCACATCCATTCCCGGGACAGGGTCCTTCGGTCGCAACACACCGGCCCCCCAGAGCCGCAGGATGTAGGGCCGGCCGGTCACCGCGTGCCACACGTCCGGATGCACGGAAGCCGCGCGAACGCGCACCAGCACCTCGTCATCGTCGACGACCGGTTTGTCGATCTCTCGGAGCTGTAGGACGGTCTCGGGAGGGCCGTACCTGTCCTGGACGATCGCGTTCAACCTATTCCGCCCTTCTGCCCTGCAATGCCGGCGTTCCGGGGTGCAACTTCACGGCGTCCTCGGCGGGTACTCTACACGTGGCTGCTGGGCGGTCCAGCGAGGCAGGCTCGATGCCTGCCTGTCGGCGCTTGCGGGGTCGAAGGTGGTCGTTTCGCGACCGTCGACGGCTCCGTGCCTCTGGCCCGAAGATGCGGATGCCGCCAGGTACCAGGCTATTGTTGACGGTATTGCGAGTGAGAGAGAGGCTTCGACACGAGACCGTGGCCAACCGGAAGGAGCTGCGGGTGGAGAGGGCCGCCGCCCCGCGACTCTCGGCGCTGCAAGCAGCCCTGCCCAGCTTTCTGCTGGTGGCCAATATCGTTCTGTTTGGCACCTTCGCGGTCTACTCCACGAATCTGGAGGAGTTCCAGATCATCTATTGGGAAGCACTGATCCTCCTTCTGCCCGCGTCGTTGTTCGCGGCTGTCGCTCTCTCGGGCCTGGTGATGATCCTCCCCCGGTACGTGGCCGAAGTTGTCCTGGGAGTCCTCATCGGCCTCGGCTGCCTGACGTATGTTCAGGGCAACTTCCTGCTCTGGAACTACGGCGTTCTGGACGGTAGCGGCCTGGACTTCAGCGCCACCCTGCCCGCCTACGTAGATGGCGCCGTCTGGGCGGGCACGGCGGCGCTGGCCGTCCGGTTCCGTCGCGGGTTGGTCGAGCGGGCGATCACGGTCAGCGGGTTGCTGCTCGCAGTTCAGATCGCGGCGGCCGGTGCGTTCGCCCTGCAGGCTGGCCCTGATAGCGCCGCGGAATCTCGCACGTCGCAGGCTCTGCCCGAGTCACTGACGCGTCTTTCGTCCGGACGCAACGTACTCCACATCGTGCTCGACGCGTTTCAGGCAGACATCTTCCAGGAGTTGCTGGACGAAGAGCCCGAGCTGGCCTCCCAGCTGAGCGGCTTCACTTTCTTCGCTGACGCGATCGCGTCCTCCAACGTCACCTACCTCAGCGTTCCAGCGAGCCTGACCGGTGACGTCTTTCGGAACGAGAGAGCTATCTCGCGGTACAGGCGCGAGACCCTCGAGGGCACGAATCTGCATTCCGTTTTGAGCTCTAACGGATTCGCAGTGGATCTGGCTGTTCCCAAGGGGTGGCTCAAGCCCCCTGAGTTCCTCCGCTCCTACTATCGAATCCCTTCGCCTTACACGACGGCCGCCGGTCATCGAAAGAGCACGGCTCTGCGGCTGGTCGACCTGTCCCTCTTCCGGCAGATGCCGCATAGCGTGAAGCCCTGGGTCTACAACTCGGAGTCCTGGAGGCTGTCTGATGACTCGGGTCTACAGTTCGAGCACCACTCTCATCTGGCTTTCCTGAACGACCTCACGGACCAGCTCGCGCTGGGCGGCGCAGGCGCGGTGTACAAGTGGCTTCATCTCATCACTCCGCACGGACCGCTGGCGACAGGCGCCGACTGCTCGTTTCCCGGCGCGGCGATCGGCTACACGCGCGAGAATTTCATCAATCAGTCGCGCTGCACGCTGGTGGAGGTGAGGGGTTTCCTGCAACGGCTCAAGGAACTCGGGGTCTACGAATCGTCCCTGATCCTGATTCACGGTGATCACGGTGGAAGTGTTCCGTTCCTGATGCGCACCGCGGAGGGCAGGAGTGTCGAAAGCACCGAGTTGGGGCTCCGCTACCCGGGCGCCCCGCTGCCGCTGGTCCTCGTCAAGCCGGCCGGAGCCGCGGGGCCGCTGCGCAGGTCCGACAGGCCTGTCCAACTGCCCGACATCGCGGCCACGGTATGCGAGCAGCTCGCGCTCGACCATCCGTTTCCAGGTGTCTCCATGTTCGAGGAGCCGCCGATGGACCTGGAGCGCCACTACTACTCGTGCCGCAGCCGGAGGCACGACGCGGTGGTCAAGGACTATTTCGACGAAGTCGTGGTGTACACGAGTCGCGGCAGCGTCTATGACGAGGCATCCTGGACGCGCGGCGAGTCTGTGGTGAACTCGTTTCGTGGGCGAGTGCTCGACTCGGACTATGCATGGAACTCGATCATCGAGTTCGGGCGAGGGGGAAACTCCAGGCCGTATCAGGGCACGGGGTGGGCGCGTCCGTCCAGGTCGAGCACGTTGTCCTCTCTGGAACGATCCACGCTCTTGGTCAATTTCGCGCCGACGACGGGGAGCATTGAGCTCGCCGCCAGCGTCAGGGCGCGCTTTCCGGCGGGCAAGTCGGGCACTCAGACCGTCATCGTCTCGGTCGCCGGGCGGGAGGCTGGGCGATGGAGAGTCTCCGGGGGCGGTTTTCACGAAGAGATCGTGACCATCCCCGCGGCATCTCTCGCGTCGCACGGCCCCACGGAGATAGACTTTCGCTTCCCCGACGCAATGCGTATCGTCAAGCCCGGCAGAAGAGGGCCCGGCCGAAAGGTCGCGGTAGCCTTCCGTTCAATCGCATTTCGCGAAATCGAACGGTGAGGCCGCCAGCGGCCCCGCGGGGAGGAAGATCTCTCACTTGCCGGGCCGAGCTCCTCAGGGCAGCGAGCTCGGGGGTGAATGCTCGCCCTGCAGGCCGCTACCGCCGCGCCCGAATCGGGCCAGGAGATTGCGCCGCAGCTGTTTCTCTTCGAGCGCGGCGGGATAGAAGCGAAACAGCGCGATCTCGCCGTGAAACTCCCCGGCGTCGAGGCTCGGCAGGTTGGCGGCGGTTCCCAGGCCACTGCCGCCACCGCCGGCCCAGTCTCGGATTCCCGCAACCAGGCGCGGGCCGGCGACGCGTTCTCCGTTGACGCTGAGCGACAGCTCGAGCCCCGCCTCGGCGACGTGCAGCAGCGCTGCCAGTTGGCTCAACTGGCCGCTGCCAACCGCTTCGGAGGAGATCAACTCGACCCGCGTAGCGGTCTCTCCGTCACGCACACCGACACCCGGACGCCCGGCCTCGACAAACACCGTGACGCCGCTCCTGCGGCCACCGGTCTCGAACAGGACCTGCCGCCGCGCGCCGCTACGAGCCGGCCGGAACCAGATCTCGAAGGTCGCGTCGGCCTGGGTAACGTTGGGACTGCCACCCAGCTCCTGGAGCGATCTCGTCGTGCCTCCTCCGGCGCCCGGGAAGACGAACGCTCCCCGCGGCGCTCCGCCTGCGGCCATCAGCCGCCGGTGGCCGATGCCGTCGGCCATGTCGAGATCGAAACCCAGCCGCCCGGAGGCATTGAACCAGCCGTCCTGGGCGGTGTGATCCAGGTTGGCGCTGTGCACGACCAACGCTCCGGGCACCGGCGTGCCGGGGTATTCGATGAGGCCGATCATGAACGGCGGGAACCGCCAGTTCCAGAGGCCCCAGTGTCGGGTCGTGAGCCTGTCCGTCGCACCCCGGTAGTGGATGAAGAGCGAAGCGAGCGTCACGATCAGGGCTGCCGCCGCCCAGCTCCGGGCGCCAAACCGGGCGCCCGCGGCAGCCCGCGCGCGCGTCGCTGCGACGGCCATGGCGCCAAGAACGAGGAACCACGGCAGAAGATCGGTAAACAGGCGCGGACCGAAGCTGGCACCGCCGGTCCAGGGCCGGAATGAGCTGACCAGGTGCCAGTGGGCCAACACCACCCCCAGGGAAAGCTTCGCCAGTCGCCGTTGCCGCCCGTCAAGGGCTCGCCACCCCCAGGCCAACGCCAGCAGCAGCACCAGCAGAATCGGCGTGAAGAAGAACAGGCCGCGGGCCGGGCTGAAGAGCGTGCCGAGGGCCGAGTCGCGGTTCACCCCGAGCAGATACGACAGCTCCAAACGGCCGCTCGAGGCGTGCGCGGTGCCGAAGTAGGGCGGTAGCAGTTGCCCGAACACCCAGACCGAGTGTCCGACAAACAGCGCCGCCCATCCGCCACCCGCCAGGGCCAGCGGCAGCAAACGGCGGCGGTGGCCGACAACGACAAAGAGCGTCAAGGCCAGAACCGCAAGCGCCAGCGGCGGCCGGCAGAAGAACGACCACGACAGGGCGGTTGCGCCGACAACATCTCTCAGCCATGGTCGGCGCGATACCGGGGCCAGAAGACAGAACATGCCCAGCGACAGGAAGAAGACCGCCCAGGCGTGGGACCAGTAGGGGCGCGACGCGGTGCTGAACAACGAGGTGCCGAAGGCGAACACCGCGGTCAGCGGCAGGGCCCAGCCGGCGCTGAGGAAGAAGCGCGCCACGAGATAGAGCAGGGCTACTGTGCCCGCGGTCACCACCGCCGCACCGAACTTCAACACGCGCCGCTCGGCGCCGAGGTCGAAGCGGCCGTTCTCGTCGTAGATCGATGTGCCCAGGCTCTCGAAGAGGGCGAGCAGCGGCACGTTGAGCGCCGCCGGCGCCGCGGGAAACAGGTGGTAGACCTTGCCTTCGATCTCCTGCAACTGGTACTTCGAGTGCTCCAACAACTCCCGCGGCAACGAAAACCGGCCCTCGTGGAGCAGCGCATGACTGACTGCCGTGGAGTACCGCCAGTCGTAGACCTGATGAGCGCGCGCCCGGTGATATGCCAGGGCGCAGACAACGAGCAGGAGAAGGGCAATCAGCCGATCGCGGTGGCCGATCGCGAGCGGCGGTTTGAGCGGTAACGGCCCTGAAGCCGGGTGGCTCGTGGAGCTGTGGGGCACATGGATATTCTGCCACGGGGCCCTGTGGCGGCCGGGCGATGACCGCCAACATCGAGGGGCGGACGCCGGCAGGTCCCTCTACCGAGCTTCTTCTTCCGAGGATAGGCCTGCAAGAGCCGGGCACTCTTCCTCGAACGCAACAAAAGGACTGGGGTCGATCCGCAGCCGGGTAAGGCGCAGACTACCGGTCAGATTGGCGAAGAAGCG